>JAFGTL010000281.1 GCA_016934125.1 Candidatus Hydrogenedentota bacterium | reverse complement strand
CCGGCGACCTTGACGGCGACGGGCGGCCGGAGGTGATCGCCGGCGGCGAGAATTGGCGGTTTTACGCCTTCACGGCCGACGGAACCGAGCTCTGGAACTACGAGAGCGTGCACCCGTCGCGATCGGGCGCGGTGGCCGACTTGGACGGCGACGGCAAGGCCGAGGTGCTTTGCGGCACCCACTATTACTACATGTCCGCCCTGAATCCGGACGGCACCCGGCGTTGGCGGCACAGCTTCGGCCCCATCTGCTACTGCCTCGCCACCGGCTCGTTCGACGGCGACGCGACGCGCGGCGTCATCTGCGGGGGCGGCGGGGGCTACGTCCACTACCTCGCCCACGACGGCACGCTGCGCATGAAGTACAACACCGGCGACGAGGTGAAGCACGTGCTCGCCGCCGATCTCGACAGTGACGGCAAGGACGAGATCGTGGCCGGCTCGCTCAGCCACAGCGTGTATTGCTTCGGCGCGGACGCCGCCCGCCGCTGGCGGGCGGATCTCGGCGCGCCGGTGTCGGCCCTGGTGGCCGTGCCCGCGGAAGGCGGGGGATCGGCCGTATACGCCGGCACCGCCGCGGGTTGCGTAGTCACACTCGATCCGGACGGGCAGACAACGGCTTCCACGGCCCTGGGAGGGGAGATCGTCGATTTCGCGGCGATGGGAGGCCACATTGTGGCCGCGACGGCCCGTGGTGAACTGGTGGCGTTGGGTTTGCCCGAGTGAATTCCAGCACCTTCGCGCCGAGCTCCGGCGCTTGAAGCGACTTGAACGCGCCTTGGCCGGCTTGTACCATGGCTCACGGGGTGGTGGTGGCGCGAGGGCGTTGTCGACTGAGGGAACGAACGTACATGGAAGTCCCTGACGTCACGGTGATCATACACACCCGAAACCGGGCGGATCTGCTCCCCGTCTCCCTGGCGCATCTCGAAATCCAGACATTCCCCGCGGCCCGCTTCGAGATCCTCATCGTTGACGAAGGGAGCACCGACGATACCCGGGGCGTTCTCGAACGATATACCGCCGGCGCGCCCATCCGGACGCGTTGCTTCCACGATGAGACGGCCAACACCGCCGCCGCCTGGAACCGGGCCATCGAGCATGCCGCGGGGCGGTGGCTCCTGTTCCTGGACGATGACTTGCTGGCCGGCCCGCACCTCATCGAGGCCCATGTCGATGCTCAGGAACTCGCGGGCGGAACCTGCGCCGTCGTAGGCCATGTCCGCCCCCATCCACAGATCGATCCCAAGACCTTCATGCGCTGGCACGCCCTCGACGCCCCCTACGAACTCGAGGTCAACCGGCCCGCCTGTTTCCTGGATTGGCGCGCATGGAATCTCAGCCTGCCCCGGCAGCACGTGCTCGATGCGGGCGGGTTCGCCGAGGATCCCGAACTGGCCGGCCTGGAGGATCTGGAACTGGCTGCGCGGCTCGAGGCCCGGGGGCTCCGGGGGCTCTGCAGCGAGGACGCGACGGCATACGTGTGGCGGCCCGCGGGTATCGAAGATGAACGGCGCCGCTACTACGCCGAAGGATACGCCCTCCACGCCTTGCTCGAGCGTACGCGCTCCGAGATGGCTCGGGAGCGCTATCTGGTGCAACGTGCCCGGTGGCGGGGCCTGCTTGATCGGCTGATCGTGCCGTGCTCACGCGGGATCTACACGATGTTCGGTGGCCATTCGTCGCCCTTCGTCCTGTTCCCCAAGTCGTGCCTGCGCGCCGCGTTCCGCAAAGGCTACCGCGACGCGGTGGCGGGCCGGGGCCGCTCCGATCGCCCCTAGGCGGGGCACGCGTCCCCGGGGGCCTCGGTGCGAGGCGCCCGGCCGCCGGGGCGACGAGACGTGCAAACGAACCGGCGAAGCCGTTATCATAGGCGGCGCCGCTCCTCAGTGGATGGGATGGGGCCGGACAGGACACGGCACACATGAGAATCATTCACACGTCCGACATACATCTCGACGCCTGCTTCGCCGCTTCCGGCATGTCGGCCGCCTGCGGGAACCGCAGGCGTCAGAGCTTGCGCGATGTGTTGCACGCCATCCTCGCACGGGCCGCGGAATGGCCTGCCCACGCCGTACTCATCGCCGGCGACCTCTTCGAGCAGGAGCGCGTCACCCAGGACACCCTCGCGTTTCTGCGCGCCGAGTTCGCGCGGTTGGGCCGCATTCCCGTGTTCATCGCCCCGGGCAACCACGATCCGTATACGCCCGACTCGCCCTACGCCACGGAGCCGTGGCCGGAGAACGTGTCGATCTTCACTTCTCCGAAGTGGAGCGCCTGCGACCTCAACGAAATCCCGCTCACCGTACACGGATTCGCCTTCGACGGCCCGGACATCTCGTCCAATCCCTGGGGTGCGCTCGGCGCGCTGGGACGCGAGCGGGTTCATGTCGCGGTGGCCCACGGCTCCGAGACAAGTTGCCTGCCCCCCGGAAAGGGGGCCTACGCCCCCTTCGCGGCGCAAGACGCCGCCGTGCCCGGCCTGGCTTACCTGGCATTGGGCCATTACCACGCCCTTAAGCCTGTCGAAGGCGATTTCGAGACGCGCATGTACTATTCCGGGGCGCCGGAAGGCCACGATTTCAGCGAGCCCGGGCCCCATCACTACCTGGAAGTCGAGATCGACGACAACGGGGCCCGCGTCGAGGCCATCCCGTCTTCCCGGGTAACCTACGCCCTCCACCGAATCGATTGCTCCGCCTTCAGCAGCACCCAGGACGTCGTGGAGGCGTTGCGCACCCTTGCGGATCACAGCGATGGCGCCCAGATCGCCCGGGTGGTGCTGGCCGGACGGGCCGCCCGGGAATGGCGTGGCGAGATCGACGCGGTCTACGACGCGGTGGCGTCCCAATTCGAATTCCTGGACCTCGTCGACTCGACGCAGTGTGTCGAGGACTACGACGCCCTCGCCCGGGAGAACACGAGTCTCGGCGCGTTTGTCGGCCGGATGTGCGATGAACTGCGCGACGTGCCCGATCCGGCGCGTCGGGCGCTCCTTGAGCGGGCGCGCGACATCGGCTTGGCCGCCTATCGGGCGCAGGAACTGCCCATCATCGGCGTTGAGAGGGACCACTGAGTGAGGATTCATAGGCTCTGGCTCGACGGATACGGCCGCTTCGCCGGCCGTGTCCTGGATTTGGATCCCGGATTCCAAGTCATTGTCGGGCCGAACGAGCAGGGCAAGACCACCCTCCGCGCCTTCATCGGCGATATCCTGTTCGGCCAGAAGCGGAGCGCCCTGCAGCGCGTCTATGAGCCCTCGCAGGACGTCCGGCGGCCTTGGCACCATCCCGATCAGTACGCGGGCCGCCTGCTCTACCGGCTCGACGACGGCCGCGAGATCGAAGTCCAACGCAATTTCGACCGCCGGAATGAGTCCATCAACGTGTTCGACCGCACCCATGGCACCGAGATCACGGGCGAGTTCCCCGTGTATCGGAACCGCGAGAACGCCTTCGCCGAACAGCAGCTCGGCGTCACCAAGGCCGTCTTTCTGAACACGGCCACCATCGACCACCTCCGCCTCGATCACCTCGGCGACGATGACGCCCTCGTCGAAATCCGGGAGAAGATCCTCTCGCTGGCCGATTCCTCCCAGGAGAGTGGATCTGCGGACGCCGCCATCCGCCGGCTCGAAGGGCGGATCGCCGCGATCGGCCGGCCCGCCCCGAACTCGAAACGCCCGCTCCCCGCGGCCCGCGCCCAACTCGCCGCTCTCCACGATGAACAGGCCCGGGCCTTGGCGCGGCGCCGCGAACTGGCCGATCTCGAGGCGCGCCGGCAAGCGGCCGCCACGGAAGTGGGCGCGTTGCGTTCCCGCCACCGCGCGCTCGAGGGGGAACTCCGGGGCGTGGATCGGTTCGATCGGGCGAAACGCCTCCGCGAAGCGGAACGGCTGACCGCCCGGATCGATGAGTTGACTCAACAGTGCTTCGCCCTGAGCGCCTATCGCGAGTTCCCCGTCGACGAGGCGCCCGAGGTGCAGCGCGCCGCCAACGCGGCCGCCACGGCCCGCGCCCAGATCGAGCGCACCCAGACCGAGTATGCCGAGTGCACCGCCCAACTCGACGAGGAACTCGAGCGCTTGGGCCCGGCCGCCATCCAGGAGTTCACCGAGATCCCCGAGGAATCGGAGCGGAAACTCGCCGACCTCGAGACCCGGATCGCCCGGCTTCGCGAACGCCTCGAAACGCTCGAACACGACCGCGAAGCCGCCGAGACACAGCATGCCCAGGCCGAGGCCACCCTCGCCGCCCTGCCCGACTTCAGCCACGCCGGCCCCGATCCCGTCGAGTGGTTGACGCAACTCGCCACATCCTTCCGCCTGCAAGTGCAGGCGCGCGACCGCGAGCGGGCCGAACTGGAGCGACTCCAAGAAGAAGTCAAACAGGCCGAGGAACGCCTCGCCGAACCGGAACGTGTCTTTGCAGATGTCGACGATTTCTCCGGCCGGGCCCGCCAATTCGAGGTCGACGTGCGCGTGTTCGAGAACCGCATGTCGGAGTTGAAAACCCGGATCGAGCAGTTGCGCGTCAGGGCACGCGAGGATACCGAATCCGTGCCCGGCTGGCGGTTTCTGGCCTTGCTCAGCGCCGTGTTCGGCGTGGCTGCGACCGCGACGGCGTACTACTTCGGAAACAAGACCGCCTACATTTCCTCGGTGCTCCTCGGACTTGCCGTGCTGTGGTTTGCGGGCAACTGGCTGCTCGTCCGGCACAGCGGCGCGCGCGCTCACGCTTCGCTTGCCGAAATCGAGGCGGAGGAGGCCGGGCTTCGCGAGTCGCACCGGCAGCAGCGCGAGGCCATTGAGACGGCCCTGGAGCGGGCCGGCGTCGAGTCCGTCCGGGAACTCGAAGCCATGTACGATCGCTACGTGCTCGCACGCAAGGAACTTGAATCCCTCCGCCAGCGCTTGACGGCCCAGGAGCCGAAGTGCGCCGACGAGACGCGGCAGGTTGCGCACCTTATCCAGCGCCTGAGCGACACGTTCGGGCGCCTCGGGGTGGTCTTGGCCGGGGAGACCGACGTGCAATCCGCGGCAAACCGGGCTATCGCCCGCTACCAGGAATACCGCGACGCCAAGCGCCGCATCGCCGAAACCCGCGACCTCCCCGCCCGGTTCCAGAAGGACTACGACGCCGCACAGGCCGAACTCGAGGGTTTGGAGCGGCAGGATATCGACCTCTCCCTCGAGTTGCGGCAGATCATGCGCAGTTCCGGGTTCCGCGAGGAGTCGAGGCACACCAGCGCTTTGAGCGCCGTGCGCGCGTATCGGATTCGGAGCGCCCAGTACCGGCAGAAGCGGGGCCGCGTCGAGGTCCTCCAGGAACGCATCCAGGGAATGCGGCAGCGCCTCGAGGTCGAACAGCAGGACTTGTCCGCCCAGGAGGAGGCCCTTGCCCGCTTCCTCGATGCGGCGGGTGCGGACTCCCTGGACGCGTGGCACGAGATGGCCGAGCACGCCAGGAGCTACCGGGCGGCCTGGAACGAGCGGGCCGCCCTGCAGGAGCAGTTCGAGAACCTCATGGACGGCGAGAAGATCGACGCCCTCCGCGATGCCGCGGACGCGGACGGCTTCGCCCAGGAACGGCCCGGGCGGGGCCGCGACGAGATCAAGGCCGAACTGGAACGCGTCGCCGAGGCGATCGAGCGGAAGGCCGCCGAGGAGTACGCGCTCAAGATCGAGATCACCGAGAAGGCGGCGGGCACCCGCCCCATCAACGAGATCGAGGAGGAATGCGCCGAGGCGGAACTCCGCGTGAGAAAGCTCGAACTCGAGATGGAGGCCGCGTCCTAT
>JAFGTL010000280.1 GCA_016934125.1 Candidatus Hydrogenedentota bacterium | reverse complement strand
TGAATCCGACGCGCGCGAGGCCGTCGCCACGCTCCAGCAGGAAATCCAACGCACCGGCCGCGCCGATCTTTAGAACGTCCTGGAATGGGCCAAGCAAGCCCTCCCGCCGTCGGTGTTCTCGTAGTCCGCGCCCTTCCGCGTTCCCCCTACCGAACCTGGAGCACGGCCGCCTCGGACCCGTTGTGGCGTGGTCTCCTGACCGCGCCACACACAGTCCGCGTCGTCCGCGTCCCGTACCGAACCCGGAGCACGGTCGCCTCGGACACGCAGCACACACACACCGGACACGCCTTTGGCGCAGGAGAATGGCGCGGTCGGGAAAGCGCACCACAACGCGGTAGCCGAGCCCCCTGCCTCTTGTTCGCGCCCGTCCGTGTTACCCTACCGAACCTGGAGCACGGCCGCCTCGGACTCAACCGTGCCGTTCCACACATTCATGAACTGCACGCCTTCCATGTCGGTGTTCACGTATTGCGGGGCCGCGCTCACGAGCGACGCCTGAATCCGGTATTCCCCCGGTTCGAGGTGGATCTGGAACTTCGTGGTGTCGGGGCACCAGAAGTCGTTCAGGCTCAATGCGATGGTGTAGGTCGAGCCAGCGCGGAGCGGCACCAGGTAGTCGTCGACGCGTCCGGCCCGGCCGGGGTTCCGCTTGTCGGAGAACCGGAGCGTCTTCGAGTTCCCGCTGCCGTCCACCAGCGTCAACTGGATCGCGTCCGGCACGAGCACCTTGCCGTTCCCCACCATCGTCCCCAGGTTGAGCACCACATCCTTCTCGCCGCCGTTCCACACGGTGACATCGAACGCGGGCGCCTCGCCCGCCAGCGACTCCGCGGGCGCGATCGTGATGCCCGGCCCGGCCGCATGCGCCGGCCGCACGGGGGTATCTCCTCTCCGCACAGCGGATTCCGCCGCGCCCGTCCGTCCGGTTCCTGCCTTCGCGATCAGCGTCGCCGCCTGGAAGTCGTCATACTCCCCGTCCAGCACTGACACATACCCGTCCCCGTCCGCTTTCTTGAGGTAGAAGACGTACACAGCGTCCTTCACCAACGCGATCCGGCTCGGCCCGTTCACGATAGGCTGTGGGATCTTCTGCCAGTCAACGGGTGCATACCGGAACTCGATTTCGCGCAGATCGCGGCCCTTGATCACACACTTCACATCGAGGGTGGCCGCATGCTCCGCCACCGGCAAGGGCGGGCTTTCTCCAAGCCGGATCTCGCCGGTTTCGCCCGTCTTCTCGATGCGCACCGGACTCGCTACGACCACGGCATCGGCCCGTTCGCTCAACTCATCCGGCCTCAGATAGCTGATCGGCCGGGCCTGTACACTTGCGGAAAGCAATACTGAAACAAGGCAAATACTCGCGAATCGCATTCCTGGCGTCCTTCCATTGCATCTGACGAGCCGTTCACCCCACATTTCACCACCCCAAACCGAATACCGCAGTATTCGACACCGCATTCCGCCCGGTTGTTCGCGCGTGGTGGCGCCACTCGAACGCCGCACGCAGGATCTTCACGGTTAAGTGCCTAAAGTCTCAGCTACTTAGCGCCGATAAACCGGATACAGCGACGGGCAGGGGAGTGGACGCCGGGCGGAAGCGATGACCGATACGATGCGTGACGCGGCCCTCGAACGGGACAGGAACCTCCTGTTCGGCGTGCTGGCCGTGCAACTGCGGAAGGTGACCCCCTCTGAGTTGGTCGAGGTGGCCGCGGCATGGGCCACCGACCCCGCCACCGGCCTGCCCAGCCGGCTCGTGGACGCGGGCCTCATCTCACCCGAAGACCGCCATATCCTCTCCGGACTGGTGGATCGCGCCATCGAACGCCACGACGGCGACGCGTCGGCCACCCTCGAAGCCTTCGGCGGCGGCGGGCAAGTGTGCGAGTCCTTTGCCGGCTACATCGTTGCGAACGATGGCGGCGGCGTCAACGTGGTTCAACCGCTCGGCGCGTCGCTCGATCCGGCCCCGGACGGCCCGCAGGTCACCGAGGTAGGAGTACGCGAGTGGCCCGGCCGCTACACCCTCGTCAAACACCACGCCAAGGGCGGCATGGGGCGCATCCTTCACGTCACGGACACCCATCTCGCCCGCGACATCGCCCTCAAGGAGCTGCTCCCGGACGGCCTTGTCAACGGCGCGTCGGCCACCACCCAGCCGCAGCACTCCTCCGTGCCGCGGATGGCGCGGTTTCTCCAGGAGGCGCGGATCACGGGCCAGCTCGAACACCCCGCCATCGTGCCCGTGTACGAACTCGGCCACCGATGCAATGGCGCCCTGTACTACACGATGAAGCTCGTCCGCGGCCGCACGCTTGCCGATGCGGTGAAGGACGCCACATCCCTCCGCGAACGGCTCAGTTATCTGCCCCATTTCGCGACACTGTGCCACGCCATCGCCTATGCCCACAGCCGCGGCGTCATCCACCGCGACATCAAGCCCGGCAACGTCATGCTCGGCGAATTCGGCGAGACCGTCGTCATCGACTGGGGCCTGGCCAAGGCCCGGGGCCAGTCCGACATCCACCTGCGGGAGATGGAGGAGTCCATCGCCAACCTCCAGTTCCAGGCTACCCCCGCGCCCGACACGCGGAACGGCTCCGTCATCGGCACCCCGTCTTACATGGCGCCCGAACAGGCCCGCGGCGACATCGACCGCGTCAACGAGCAGTCCGACGTATACTCCCTGGGCGCCGTGCTCTACACGCTGCTCACCGGCACCCCGCCGTTCAAGGGCAACACGCTCCGCGCGCTGACGCGCGATCTCGCGGCGGAGAGCCCCGAACCTGTCGCGCGCCTCGAACCGGATGCGCCGCCCGAGTTGATCGCCATCTGCGAACGCGCCATGCAGAAGGAACCTGCCCGCCGCTACGCCTCGGTGAAGGAACTCGTCGACGACGTCGAGCGGTTCCAGGCCGGTTCCATCGTGCGCACCTACGACTACTCCTTTTCCGAGCACCTGCGCCGGTTCGTCCACCGCAACCATTCCATCCTCGCGACGGTTGCGGCCGCCCTGCTCATCGTCCTGGGCCTGGCCGTGTTCTACCAGGTGCGCCTGCTCGACTCGCACCGCCGGCTCCGCGAGTCCCGCGACCGTGAACACGAACTGCGCGTGGTCGCCGAGGAGGCCGTCGACGAGCAGAGGCGGAGCCGGGAACACGCGCAACGGGAGAACTACTACGCCCACATCGGGCTGGCCAAGAAGAACGCCGATGAACTGCGGTTCGAGCAGGCCCTCGCCCTGCTCGATGCCTGCCCCGAGGACTACCGCCACTTCGAGTGGGCTTTACTCGAACACCTCTGTAATCTCGGGCTCATGACGCTCCGCGATCACACGGATTCCGTCTGCTCCGTGGCCATCAGTCCGGACGGCGCCCGCCTCATAACCGCCGGGGCCGACCAGGCCGCCCGCGTGTACGATCTCAGCACCGGGGCCGTGCTGCGGACGATTCAATCGCCCGGTGGCGCGCTTCTCGGCGTGGCCATCAGCCCGGATGGCGCCCGGTTCGCCATCGCCTCCGACTCCGGCGCCGTGGCGATCCACGACATGGACTCCGGCCAGGCGCTCGCCGTGCTCGACGGCCACGACAAGGCGGTCAATGCCGTCGCCTTCTCGCCTGACGGCGCCTTGCTCGCCACCGTCAGCAACGATGACACCATCATCCTGTGGGACGCCGCCGGCACCCCGATCCGCACGCTTCGCGGCCACCTGAACGACGTCGCCGCCGTGGCCTTCTCGCCCGACGGGCGCCTCGTCGCCGCCGGCAGCCGTGACAACACCGTTTCGCTCTGGGAGGCCGGCACCGGCCGCGCCGTCCAAGTGTTCGACGGCCACGCCAACGACGTCACCACCGTTGCGTTCAGCCCGGACGGCCGCTGGCTCGCCTCCGGCAGCCTCGACGGCACGATCCGCTGCTATCCTCTCGGCCACGACGCCCCGGGCCGCCAACTGCGCGAGAACAGCGCCGTCACCCACATCGCGTTCAGCCCGGATGGCCGCTACCTCGCCTCCGGAACCGTCGGCAATACCGCCACCATCTGGGATTTCGAGACGGGCGAGCCCCTGCGCACGCTCAAAGGGCACGACGCAGGTGTCACCGCCCTCGCCTTCGAGCCCGAGGGCGATTTTCTGGCCACGGCGAGCCGCGATCGCACCGTCAAGCTGTGGCAGGTCGAGTCGGAATCGCGCTATGTCCGCATGCGTATCGCCTTGACCGGCCCCAGTTTCGTGCGGTTCGCGGCCAGTTCGGACGGCGCCCGGCTCGTGGCTGCGGGCAACTACGGCGCCGCAGTCGTGTGGGATCTCGAACACGATCGGCCGCTCCACACGCTCGAGTGCGGCACCGTCGACGCCATGGAACTGAGTGAGAACGGGGCGCGGCTCGTCACCCTGCGCGCGGACGGCACCGTGGCCGTGTGGGACGTGGAATCGGGCCGGGAACTCGTCAGCGTGAACGACGCCGATCTGTTTTCGGCATCCATCGATCCCGAAGGGAAGCGGCTGGCCATCGGCTACCGCGACGGGCGCATCGCCGTGCTCGATGTGGATGCAAACCGGGCCATCGCTTCGCTCGGAGGCCACGCCGCGCCCGTGGCGGCCATGGTGTTCCACCGCGACGGCGCCACCCTCGCCACGGCCGGCCTCTTCGGCACCGTGCTGATCTGGGATGTGCCGAGCCAGACTGAGCGCCTCCGGTTTCAGACGGCTTCGTCGCCGTCGGCCCTCGTGTTCAGTCCCGACGGCGCGCGCCTGGCCGTGGCCGGCGACACCACGACGATCTGGGAGTGGGGGAGCGGCCGGCAGGTGGTCGCGTTGCCGGGCAGCGACTCCGCGATGTCCGTGGTCGCGTTCACGGGCGATGGGCGGCGGCTGGCCACCGGCGGCACAGACGGCGCCGTGCGGTTGTGGGACGCCGAAACGGGCCGCGAACTCGTCAACCTCGACAACGACACCGGCTACGTCCAGTCGCTCGTGTTTGCGCGCAACACCCGCGGCCTGATCGTGATCGGCGAGGGCCGGCGTTCGGCCGACACCTTCATCTGCTGGCACGTGCCCGATTGGGGCGGCCCGAATCGCACGGAGCAAACCAGCGCCCCTTCGCGATGGGCCGAACGCTCACGCGCCCTGCCCGGCCAGCGGCTTCAGGCCCATATCGCCCGCGTGGCACAGGAGGCCGGCGACACCCGGCTGGCCATGGGCGCGGCCGCGGGACTGAATGCCATCGAGATCCCCCTGGCCCCGGCCGAGTACCGCGGCCTGGTGCGTCTGGCCGTCGAGACGCTTAAGGAGAACCGGGACGCCCGCGATTACCGCGGCCGCCACTTCGTATCCGATGGGATGTATATCGACAGCGATTCCGGCATGACCGTGCTCGAACAGGTGGGATTCCAGCCCGGCGACATTGTCAGCAGCATCAACGGCATCCACCTGACGAGCTACGATGCGGCCATCGAGGCGCTCAACGCCGTCGAACTTGCCGCGGCCCGCCGGTTCGAGGTGCGCCTCGTGCGCGGCGGAACGGCGCGGATCGTCACGTTCCGGCTCGACGAGCCCGTAGAAGACACCTGAGAACCCGGTGCTGTCCCATCGGGACGGCGCCGTTCTCCTGCACGGCAGAGGCCCCACCGCAACGCGGCGGGGCCTCTGTTTGTCGGTTCGAGCGAATGGACGTCCGCCGTGCCCCGCATCGCTCCCCCGTCAGAGCGTCGCCCCGGCGAACGGTATCAGTTCTACCTACTTCGCCCTCCTCAACGTCTTGGGCAGCGGCCCGAACAGGAGTTCGAGCAGTGCCGTCAGTGCAGCCAGCGGCTCAAAACCTTCCGCATGCACTGGCGCTGACACCGTAACCGGCCTCACGTGCGCTTTCGGCCCCCCTTTCAAAGACCTTGGCGTGTTCATGGTACGTCTCCTTTGCTCCGCGCAATTGAACCAGGGCTACAACACACCCGTTCCTTTTGCATACGGGGTGCCGAACCACAACCTGTCGGACGGGTTCCGGCCTGGATCAACCCAACCCATTGCGCGCCAGTTCGATACGAGCACTGCGACGGCCGTTTGCGCCCCCGGCGCCCCACCAGGATCCCCGTCGATCCGTCGGCCCTTGGTCTGATCGCCGAGTATTCGCCGTGTCGTCAACCGAAGACCGACTCCTGTTCCGTGCTATTGCCCGGCGCGTCCACTTCCTCTAAAATGGCCGCAGCGTCGGGGAGCCCAGAACACAGGGGAACGATCATGTGCCAGCATGCGCCCGGACTGCGCCGCGGCGGCAACGATCTCGCCATCTATGAAGCGGGCGAGAAGGGACTCGTGGTCGGGCGCGCCGCCGACTGCGACATCACCTTGGCCGACAGTCTCGTGTCGCGCCACCACGCCCGGCTGTTCACCCAGGACAACGAACTCCACATCGCCGACCTCGGTTCGCGCAACGGCGTGTTCGTGAACGGCCGCCGCGTCGCCTCCTGCCGCCTCAACGAGAACGACGAAGTCACCATCGGCGGCCACTCGTTTGTCGTCGCCCAGCCCGCCCGCGATGACGCCCTCGTCGATACCGACTCGATCATCAATTTCGAGCGGGCCAGCGCCCTCTACTCGGAGATGGTGAGCCGCGAGGGCTCCGGGCGCCTCCCCATCCTCTACCGAGCCGCCCAGTTGACGGGCACCGTCCTCAATCTCGACGACCTCTTCGCCCAATTGCTCGATCTGATCTTCGAGGCCGTTCCCGCCGGCCGCGGCTTCGTATTGACCCTGTCCCCCGGAAAGCCCGAACCTGAGATCCGGGCGTGCCATCCCGCGAGCGATGACGTGGCCGCCCCGCGGCTCAGCCAGACCCTCATCCGCCACGTGTTCTCGGACAAAAACGCCGTCATCACCATGAACGCCCAGGAAGACGAGCGGTTCGGCGATGCCGAGAGCGTGGTCGGCGAGGACATTCGCTCGGCCATGTGCGCGCCCCTGTGCGGCCGCGAGTCCCTCGTCGGCGCCATCTACGTCGATTCGAGAAGCGATGCCGCCGCCTTTGCCTACGAGG
>JAFGTL010000279.1 GCA_016934125.1 Candidatus Hydrogenedentota bacterium | reverse complement strand
TTGCGGGATCTTGGCCGGCGATTCGGGACTCATGCCCGAACGGCTCTGCTCAGATGGCATACACCTCTCGCCACGGCGATTGGGGTGACGGGCCGCTGAGCGAGGCGGAACGGGCCGCCGGGCCCTATCCGGGTTGGCCGGGGGCCACCTCGGCGATGCGGACGTCGTCGATGAGGGCGGTGACGCGATCGCCTTCGAGGGTTCTGAACACGAGATCGAATGCGCCCGAGGCCGGGGCGGTGAATAGGGCGCTCTCGACGAAGTTGTAGGGGAGCGTGAACACTTCGTAGCCTTCGACAGGCTCGATGGCGTGAGGGGATACGATGGTTTCGCCGCCGAGCAGCAGGGTGATGCGCGGGTGGCGGCCGGGCTGCCGGTTGTGGCGGGCATTCTCGAAGTAGGTGACTTGGTAGCGTTTGCCTTTCTCGAAGCCGGGGATGGACTGGGACAGCGTGCAGATATTCTGGAGCAGGGCCACTTGGCGGCCGTGGGGGATGCGGCCGTTGTCGGCGAAAGGCCGTTGGGGCCCGGCCGGGGCCTTCGGATCGAGCCACCAAGGGTTGAGGCCGACGTTGCCGGTGTGCGTCCAGCCGGAGATGCTGCGGGCATAGCCGGGGTGGGTGTCGAGGCGATCGGCCTCGAAGCTCCCGTTGACGAGTGCGGGCCCGGGCGAGCCGGGTGCGTCCGCGGCGTGAAGAATGGCCGGCAGGATGGCGGTTGCTGAACTGAAGCGCATGCCTCTCCCCTATGCTCCTTTCCGCTGCTGCTGGCGCCGCCATTGCCCGGGGTGCTCGTAATCGCGCGTGGGCGGGACAGGCCGCAGCCGGGCCTGCCACTCGGCGAGAAGGCGCCGGTGATCGGCGAGCACGTCGGCGCAGGCCGCGTCATCGTACAGATTCTTCGTCTCCCACGGATCGGCCTTCATGTCGAAGAGCTGTTCGACGGGATCGTCCTCGTAGATGACGTATTTGTAACGTTCGGTGCGCAGCATGCGGCCGACAATCTGGATTTCGGCGCACACGAATTCGCGCCATTCAGCGGGCAGCCCCTCGAGGAGGGGGCGAAGGCTCCTGCCCCGGAGGTGCTCGGGCGGCGCGACGCCGGCCAAGTCGCACACGGTGCTCATGATATCGAGGCCGGACACGAGATGGGTGTCGTCGCGGACGCCCTCGGCGAGCCGGCCGGGACACGACACGACGAGGGGCACCTTGACGGCCTCTTCGTAGGGATACCACTTCGAGACGTGCATGTGGCGGCCGCGCCCGTCGCCGTGGTCGGCCGTGAAGATGACGACGGTGTTATCGGCGAGCCCGGTGTCGTCGAGGGCATCGAGGATCCGGCCGATTTCGGCGTCGGCCATCTCGATCTGGCGGTAGTAGATGTAGAGGTAGTAGCGCCACTGAAGGTCGGAGAAGCCCTCGTAGATGCGTTCGGCGAGCTTGGCGGGTGCGGCGGGCCGTGCGCGATGATTGGGCGGGAGTTCGGGCAACTGCCCGGCGATCTCCGGGAAGGGGAGTTCTTCGGGCACGAGGCGCTTGCCGTGGATGGCCCAGTAGCAGATGTCGTGGGGCTGCAGGAGCGAACTGACGAGCAGGAACGGCGCCTTGGCCGTCCGGTTGCGGAGGTATCCCTCGGAGGTGCGGGACACGATGTTGTCGACGAGATCGCCCTGGCCGGCGCCGACGGGAAAGACGCTGAAGCCCGGGATGTCAACCGGATAGCCGCCCGGGAGGTGCCATTTGCCGCAATAGGCGGTGTCGTAGCCGGCCCGGGAGAGCCACTGGCCCATGTTGGGCACGGAGTCGTGAATGGGGCGGCTGTTCGAGATGACGCCGGTTTCGACGGGCATGCGGCCGGTGAAGATCGAGCTGCGCGCGGGCGAGCAGACGGGGTTGGTGCTGTGGGATTCGACGAAGGTGACGCCCCGGCGGACGAGGCGGTCGATGTTGGGCGTGTGCACATCGGGGCAGCCGTGGGCGGAGAGGGCGTCCATGCCGAGTTGATCGGTGACGATGACGAGGAAGTTGGGCGGAGCCGGCGTTGCCGCCCGGGCGCGCGAACCGGCCAGGGCTGCGCCGGCACCGGCGAGGCCCGACTGGAGAAAGGTGCGGCGGCTGGGCCGCCAGGGGGATGGCGTTCGGTTTGTGCTCACCTGGCCGGCTCCTTTCCGGTGGCAGCGGCCGGCGCGGTGGACTCGAGGATGTAGGCCTCGAGGCCGGCCACGACGGCCAGGATGCGGCCGGCGCCGTCTACCCAGTACACCCAGGGCACGATGCCGCGGCCGAGTTGGCTGTATGCGTGCAGGCGGATCGGCCTCGCCCCGACACGCTCCCAGGAAGTCTTCCGAATCCGGCCCTTCTCGAGTTGTTCCCACCGGTGCCGTTCCACCTTCTCGCCACCCATCTCGAGTTCGGTGGACTTCCAGTAGGAAAGGGTTTGGCCGGGCTTGAACTGATCGAAATGATCGATCAAGGTGAAGGCAATGGGCTCGAAGGGCACGCGGGGCAGACGCTGGACGGCGTCGAAGAGGGCCCAATTCAGGGCGTAAGCCGCGGGCAGGGCAGCGCGCGTCCGGCGCCGTCCTACCGCGAACTCGACGGCGTCTTTCTTCACGGCAGCCTTCTTGGCGAGTTGGGTGGCCACGGCGGGCTGTCCGTCCGGGCCGAAGCTCTTCATCTCGTATTGCCAGCGGATCGGCGTGGCCAGCGCGTCGGTTCGGCACTCGATCTCCGCGGTGATGGCCTGGTGGTGATTGCCCGGGGCGATCTTGCTGCAGGACACGGCGAGGCGTGCGCGCTCGGGGCCGTCCGGGGTTCGCGTAAGCCGCAGGCCGCCGGCGCGATCGCATCGCCGCGCCATGCTGTACAGTCCGTATGAGAGATCCCACGCGCCGGCCGGCTCGAAGGGGCCGTCAGGCGGCTGGAAGGACTCGAGGCCGGGGGCGGCCATGTTCAACGGAAACGGGAGGGCCGCCTCCTGCATGGGATCGGGCATTCGCTCGTCTCCTCGTAGTCGCCGGGCACAGTTACAGACGGCATTGGCGGCCGCCGGGAAGAGGGCGACACCGCGTTCAACCCGTCAGCCAGGCGATGGCGTCTTCGTATCGCTCGAAGAGCCGGATGTTGAATCCGCGGTTTCTGGCGGCCGTCTCGAAGAACGCGTGACTGATGTCGCCGGGCGCGATGACAATCGCGATTCTGTCCGTGCGACTCCGGCCGAACTCGCCGAGGCGGCTGGCGAACTCGTAGTCCCCACCTGGGCCGCCCTCATTCTTGACGCCCCGGACGTCGTGCAGGAACCGCGTGATCCCGTGTTGACGCGCAAACCCGTCCAGTTCCTCGGCGAAGGTCTCGAGCAACTTGAGCGTGATGGGCGCGTAGAACCGCGTCACCGCGACCATCTGATCATCGGACAACGTGAGTTCGTAGTCCATCAGTGCGTCTCCAGCCCGTCGCACGCCAAGAGCCTTGCCCTATGATAGATCGCGCCGCGGTTTTTGACAATCGGCTCTCTGACTTCCCGACGCGGCGACGGCGAAGGATGGCGCGTCATGGGCGCTTGACGTCGACGATGTACTTGCGG
>JAFGTL010000278.1 GCA_016934125.1 Candidatus Hydrogenedentota bacterium | reverse complement strand
GGGCCGATTCCCGGAATCCGCTGCTCCTCGGCGACTACCTGAACGTCGAGATCCTCGGCCGCTACGTCGAGAACGTGTTCGTCATTCCGCGCGCCACGTTGCGCGACGGCTCGAATATCTGGTTGGTTGATGCCGATAGCCGGCTCGTCATCCAGCCCGTGGAGCCGGTGTGGGGCGATGACGCGCGCGTCCTGGTGCGCGGTATCGAGCCCGGCGCAGGGCTCATCGTGTCCGATCTCCCCACACCAGTGGCGGGCATGGAACTGCGCCGCGCGTCCGACGCCTCGGAGTTGGGCGCCGACGAGTCCGAACCGGCCGCGGGACCGGAGGATAGCTCCGAGGAGGGCGCGCAATGAGGACGGGCCAATCGCGGCAGCGCGGCGCCATCGCGTGGATGGCCTACCATCCCGTCGCAGCCAACCTGGCCATGGTGTTCTGCCTTCTCGGCGGATACTTCATGATGCTCCACGTCACCAAGGAAGTCTTCCCCGACGTGCAGGACGATCTCGTCCAGATCTCGATGTCGTATCCCGGGGCCAGCCCCGAGGAAGTCGAGCAGGCGGTGGTGCTGGCCATTGAAGAGAACGTGCGCGGACTGGACGGCGTCAAAGAGGTTACCAGCGTGGCGGGCGAAGGCTCCGCGAGGGTCACCGTCGAGGTGCTCGAAGGGGAAGACCTGCAGCGCCTGTCGCAGGAGATCAAGAGCGAGGTCGATCGGATCCGCACCTTCCCGGAGGACGCTGAGGAGCCCGAGATCGAGATCGTGTCCCGTAGGCGCCGCGTGCTCAGTTTGCAGCTCTATGGAAGTGTCGATGAGGTTGTGTTACGCGAACTCGCTGAACAGGCGCGCGATCGGCTGCTCCAGGATCCCGAGATCACGCAGGTCGATCTGCGGGGCGTGCGGCCCCTCGAGATCAGCATCGAGGTGCCCCAGGAGAACCTCCGGCGCTACAACCTCACCTTGTCCGAGATCGCCTCCCGCTTGCGCAGCGCTTCGGTGGAAGTGCCGGGCGGCGGCCTGAAGACCGAGGGCGGCGAGGTGCTGGTGCGCATGAAAGAGCGCCGCGACTACGGGCGCCAGTTCGCCCGAACGCCCATCATCAGCGCGCCCGACGGTTCCCAGGTGTTGCTCGAAGATATCGCCGTTATCAAAGATGAATTCGCCGACGTCGATCGCTTCGGCCTGTACAACGGCAAACCGTCCATCAACCTCGCCATCTACCGCGTCGGCAAGCAGACGCCCATCCAGGTGTCGGAGGCCGCCCACCGCCAGATCGACATGCTCAATCAGATCCTGCCGGGCGACGTACGCATCGAGGTGCTGGACGATCGGGCCGACATCTATCGCCAGCGTGTCCAACTCCTGCTCCGGAACGGCACGCTGGGCCTCTGCCTCGTACTCCTGTCGCTCGGGCTGTTCCTGGAACTGCGTCTCGCCTTCTGGGTGATGATGGGGATCCCGATTTCGTTTCTCGGCTCGATGCTGTTCCTGCCGACCCTCGGCGTCTCGATCAACATGATCTCGATGTTCGCGTACATCATCGCCCTCGGTATCGTCGTGGACGACGCCATTGTCATCGGCGAGAACATCTACTACCACCACGAGAACGGCAAGTCGTTCCAGGAGGCCGCCGTGGCCGGCGCCCGGGAACTCGCCGTCCCCGTCACGTTCAGCATCCTCACCAACGTGGCCACCTTCATGCCCCTCTACTTCATCCCCGGCATGATGGGGAAGATCTTCAAGATGATCCCCCTCGTGGTGATCACGGTGTTCATGATCTCGCTCATGGAGTCGATCTTCGTGTTGCCCGCGCACCTCGGGCATCACCGCGACAAGAAGCGCCGCGGGCTCAACCGCCTCCTGCACAGCGCGCAGCAGGCCTTCGGCAAGGCCTTCATCCGCGCGGTCCGCGACCTCTTCGGCCCCTTTCTCGACACCATGCTCAAACGCCGTTACGTCGTCGTCAGCGTTGCTACCGCCGTGCTCACGACGCTCCTGTCGTGGCCCCTGAGCGGGCGCATGGGGTTCAGCCTGTTCCCCCGCGTCGAGTCCGACTTCGCCCGCGCCGGCGTCGTCCTCCCCTACGGCAGCGCCGTCGCCAAGACCGAGGCCATCGGCCACCGCCTGTACGAAGGCGCCCGGCAAGTCGTGGACGAATGCGGCCATCCCGAACTTGTCGAGGGCATCTTCATGTCCATCGGCGAGGAGGGGGGCCACACCGCCGTCGTCGAAGTGTTCCTGGCCGACGCCGAAATCCGCGATCCCATCATGAGCACCGACGAGTTCTGCCAGCGCTGGCGCGACGCTGTCGGGCCCGTCCTCGGCGTCGAGAGTCTCGTCTACGCCTCCGACTTCGGCGGGCCGGGCCACGGATCCGCACTGACAGTCGAACTCAGCCACCGCAGCATCGCCGTCCTCGAACGCGCCAGCGCCGAGTTGGCCGAGGCCCTCGCCAACTTCCCCAGCGTCAAAGACATCGAGGACGGATTCCAGCCCGGCAAACAACAGATCGACTTCAAGATCAAGCCCGAAGGCAAGGCCCTCGGCCTTACGGCCCAAGACGTTGCCCGCGAGGTGCGCAACGCCTTCTACGGCGCCGAAGTCGTGCGCCAGCAGCGCGGCCGTAACGAGATCAAAGTCATGGTTCGCCTGCCCGAGGAAGAGCGCATTTCCGAGCACGATCTCGACCGCCTCATGATCCGCACGCCGGCCGGCACCGACGTGCCCCTCAACCAGGTGGTCGAGGCAAAACGCGGCCGTGCCTACACCACCATCGACCGCCGCGACGGCCGCCGCGTCGTCCAAGTCGAGGCCGATGTCGTGCCCCGGAGCCGGGCGCTCGAGGTGCTCGCATCCATCGAAGCGGACGAGTTGCCCGCGCTCAAGCGGAAGTACCCCGGCCTCACCTACACCTTCGAGGGCCGGCAGGCCGACATGCGCGAGAGCATGGCGAGTCTCAAAGGCGGATTCATCATGGCCCTTGTGGCCGTGTTCGCCCTGCTCGCCATCCCCTTCCGCAGCTACATCCAGCCGCTCATCATCATGGTGAGTATCCCCTTCGGCATCATCGGCGCCATTATCGGGCACCTCATCATGGGCTACTCGCTCAGCGTGGTCAGCATGTTCGGGATCGTCGCCCTGAGCGGCGTCGTCGTCAACGACGCCCTCGTGCTGATCGACGCCGCCAACCGCCGCCTGCGCGAGGGCCTCGCCCCCCACGACGCCGTGCTCCAGGCCGCCATCCAGCGTTTCCGGCCCATCATGCTCACCACCCTCACCACCTTCTGCGGACTGGCGCCCATGATCTTCGAGACGTCCCGCCAGGCCCGGTTCCTGATCCCGATGGCGCTCTCGCTCGGATTCGGCATCGTGTTCGCTACGGTGATCACCCTCATCCTCGTGCCGTCCCTGTATCTCGTGGCCAACGACGTATACCGGCTTCTTGGGGTGCTGCGCGGGGAACACCACGAGGAGGCTGGATTGCCTGAGCAGGCCCAGGCGATAGACACGGAGTGAGGGGGCCTCAGAGCGGACTCGGCACCCGGCTCATGACGGGCCGGCGCTTGCCCGAATCCGTCGGGGCAATCGACTCGGCCTGTTCGAGCCGCACGCGGATCCCGGGCGCCAGCGAGCGCTGCAGGTTGCCCTCGATGTAGCGGTAGCGTTCCAGGGGGTAGCCGTCCTTCAGCACCAGCCGCACCGTGAACGCGTCGTAGTCTTCCTGAACCACCTGATACTGATCCACGTGATCGAGTTCCTCGCTGCCGCCGCCCCAATTCCCCTCGGGATTCGGAAACAGCAACCCGATCACGAACATCGGGCTGATCACCCGGCCGTCCCGCAGCACAATCATGTCGCTCACGCGGCCTTCGACGGACTTGAACGTCGGAAAGGGCAGCGAACACCCGCAGGGCTTGTCCGCGGCCACGGCCACATCGCCGATCTCGTATCGGATGAGGGGCATGGCGCGGTTGTGGAACCCCGTCACGAGCACGCTGCCCGTCTCGCCGGGCCCCACCGGCTGCCCGTCCCGCACAATCTCGATGATCCCGTTGTCGATGGACACGTGGTAGCCGCCGTGCTCCCCGCATTCCTGGCTCACCATCGACGTCTCCCGGCTCCCGTAGTGATCGAACACCCGGCACCCGAAGGCCTCCTCGATGGCCGCGCGCCGGTAGTCGAACACCGTCTCGGCCGTGGTGAGCACGAAATCCAGCCGGATATCGTCGATGCCTTTGTTGAGGCACAGCCGCGCCAAGGCATATACCGCGCCCGCATAGCCGTGGAGCGCGCGCACGTTCGAGCGCCGCACTCCGGTGCCGCGCACTCCGGTGCGCCGCACTCCGGTGCGCCGCATGCGTTCCACGTACTGTTCGCATATCGCGTCCGACAGTGCGTGAGCGCTCAGCAACCGCTCCCGGTTGCATAAGCGCCTTAGCCGGCCTTTGAGCGAGCGGAACTTGGCTACGTCATACGGCGATCCCCACAAGAGGGCCAGCGGCGTGCCCATCCGGTATCCGGCCCATTTCCACGCCCGCAACTTGGCCGCGTTGTGCCAGTCGTGCAGTTCGCGCGTGGCCCGGAACTTGAGCGCCTCGCCCGTCGAGCCGCCCGTGCTCGACTCGTAGGCGTCCGGCGGCTGGGGATCCGCGTGGAGCGCCGCGTATTCGTCGCGGATGATGCGTTTGGTGAGCACGGGCAGGAGGGGGAGATCCGCCGCCGACGCGATATCGTCCGGCACGAGGCCGCGTTCATCGAACACCCGGCGGTAATAGGGCACGTGGGCGTAGGCGTAGCGGAGCGTCTCGCGCAACCGCCGGTTGGAGAGGGCCTGGAGTTCATCCGCGCTGAGCCGCTCCGCGGCTTCGAGTTCGCGCCAGCACGCGAACAGCCGCGAGCCCGTCGCCCAGGCATGGGTGCGCGCCGCCCATTCCGCCATGTGCTGAGAAGCTGTCAATCGCCCCACGATGCTATCCTTGTTGAGTTGCCCCGGAAACCGGGTTGTTGGAAAACAGTTGCACTCCGGGCCGGCAAAGTGTAGATAATCGCCCGAACCGCATTCAAACCGAGGGGGAGTCGCCATGGATAAGGTGCGCGTCGGATTCGTCGGAGTGGGGGGGATGGGCCAGTGCGCCCACCTGCGCAATTACGTCGCCTTGGACGACTGCGAAGTCGTCGCCATCGCCGAACTGCGCCAGGGACTGGCCAAACGCGTCGCGGAACGCTACGGCGTGCCCCGCATCTACCCCGATCACGAGGCCATGCTCGCCGAAGAGCAACTCGACGCCCTTGTCGCCTCCCAGCCCTACAGCCGCCACGGCGTGCTCGTGCCCGAGCTGTACAAAGCCGGCGTCCCCGTGCTCACCGAAAAACCCCTGGCCCGATCCGTCGAAGCCGCCGAGGGCATCGTCGCCGCACTCGGGGCCTCGAGCGCGCGCCACTACGTCGGCTACCATAAACGCAGCGATCCCGCCACCATGTACGCCCGCGACACCATCGATCGCCTCAAGGCCTCCGGCGAACTCGGCGCCCTCCGCTACGTCCGCATCCTCATGCCCGCCGGCGACTGGATCGCCAACGGCTTCTCACACCTCCTCACCAGCGACGAGCCCATGCCCCCCCTCGAAAGCGATCCGCCCCCCGCCGGCATGGACGAGGACACCAGCAACGAGTTCAACATCTTCGTCAATTACTACATCCACCAGGTGAATCTGATGCGCCACCTTCTCGGCGAGCCCTATTCCGTGTCCTACGCCGATCCCGCCCGCGTGCTCCTCGCCGTCCACAGCGCCTCCGGCGTGCCCGGCGTCATCGAGATGTCCCCCTACCAAACCACCATCGCCTGGCAGGAACAGGCCCTCATCGCCTTCGAACGCGGCTACCTCGCCCTCGAGTTGCCCGCGCCCCTCGCCTCGAACCGCCCCGGATCCGTCACCCTCTACCGCGATCCCGGCAACGGCGCCACCCCCGAATCCATCACCCCCGAACTCCCCTGGATTCACGCCATGCGCCAACAGGCCATCAACTTCATCCGCGCCGTCCGCGGCGCCGAAGGCGACGCCCTCTGCCAAGCCCCCGAAGCCCTCGACGATCTCCGCGTCGCACGCGACTATATCCAAATGGTGCGCGGGGGGTAGGGGGAAGCGCGGTAAAGAGCCCAGGCAGGGATACCAGCAGGTGGCTTGCGTCAGTACGGACGAGGCCGCTGGAGCATGCTCTCAATGAGCTTTCTGCATTCGGCAAGATCAGGCTGCGCCCAGTTGAATCGCTGAAAAACGTAACTGCAGATATCCAGGGCGTGATCGACTAGGCCGGCGCGCCATTCGGCGAGACTTCGGGTTCTCGGGTAGAGCATCGGATCGATGTGACTTGTCCACTCAGCACCCCGGCGCATGTTGCGATGCGGATTGGTGGAGCCTAGCCTGCGTCCACCCATCCCATGAAGCTCGAACCGGAGAACAATGGCCTCGTCGTCCTCAATCCGTCCGGTGTACAACTCCTTCAGGCAATTCAACATCTCCCCCGTCATCATTGAGAACCCATCGAAATCCAGGAACTTGTTCTCGGATCTGTACTCCTTACGTTGATCCTCATACAGCACTTGACAGCCGAAGAACAGCCCGGATTGATGAAGTCTCCAGAAGTGTTCGAATTGGGGCTCAAACATCTCGTGTCCGTCTTGGATAGTATGACCAAGATCTGAGCGCATGTTTGAGTAGAACAGGAAAGGCCACCCTCTGAAATCAGTATTCCCGTTCTCGGCCATTTCCCTCAGAGTCTGCAAGTCAAACCGTTCCGCATCAAACCGGGCCGGAAAGATCGCCGCAGCGCGGTAGCCCTTCTCGCCAATGGAGTCCTTTGTCAACTCGCGCCAACGTTCATGCGCCTCGTCTATCTGTTTGCGGAAGCGCTCTTCGTCCGGAACCGCAGGGGGCTGAATGCCCTCCTTTAGGATGGCTCGGAAGCTCGTAAGCAGTTGATCCCCTCGCTGACGAATGGCCCTTTCCACGATACGCCGGAAGTCGGCACTATTCTTGACTGAAGCCGACTCTTTGGCGTCGTTCCTCACATACAGGGCTGGCGAAGACAGAGTCTTCGGGAAGTCTTTCTGGCAAATGTGTGGCGTGTCGGGAAATCCGGGGACTTGGATGCACACGAAGCGTTTGCCGTCCACTTCGGGTTTGTAGACATGGGGATCCACCGGGGGATCAGCGTAGTTGTTGACGAACTTGCTCAGGCGTGTCGCCTCGAAACTCTTGCTTTGCTCGGGTGTGAGCCCCTCCTTGACAAATGTGTCCTTGTCTTGCTCCGACACCCCGATTACGAGCCAGCCGCCGCCGGAGTTGGCGAGGGCGAGCACATCTTTCACCAGTTCGCAGCAAGCTCTCTTGTCGTCTTCATCCCACTTGATCGGCGCCTTGTAGTCCAGATCCCGCGACTCGCGCCCCGCGTTGATCAGGCGTGCGAAGTCGATACCGCCGTCGTGGCCTGGGGATTCGCCTCCCTGTTGCATCTCGTCATTGTCGTCCGTCATCTACGCACCCCATTTCCAATCAGAATAGGGGAAATCTACCTCTGGGGAGTCTCTATGTCAAATATGGTAGGGCGCGTCTTGACGCGCGGTCTTCAGGGGTCTTGGAGTGCGGGCGGCCGGTGGGAATGAGCGCTTGGCCTCCCCGCGCCCGGCGGTCTTTCTCCCTTCTGCGGCGGCCCCGGGTAATTTCTTGGCAGTTCGGGAACTTTTTTGTGAAAACTAAGATAGATTATGGAGGGAAAGATGTGTTGATTGGGTGGTGGCATTCTGTTACGATCGAAGTTGTTCGTAGGGGTAGAAATCAGCACGCCTTAAGGGCGGTTGTTGTTGGAGGAGACACTATGAAGAGACACGCTCGCTGGACTCTGGTTCTGGCCACGCTGTGTGTGGCCGTGTTGCTGGTTGCGACCCCGGGCTGTAAGCGCGGGAAGGATGCGACGATCGATCCGTCGATGGCCGGCCCGGGAGGCGGGGACGCCGGCGGAGGCAGTGGCGCTGGGAGCGGTGTGGAAGCGACCACCGGCACCGGGCTGCCCGGCGTGGATGTGGAGAAGCTCGGCAAGATCGAGCGGCTCAAGACGGCCGGCACGATCTATTTCGACTTCGACAGCTCGGCCCTGCGGCCGGATGCCCGCGAAACCCTCAAGCAGAACGCTGAAATCATGAAGCAGTTGCCCGACGTCATCATCCAGGTGGAAGGCCACTGCGACGAGCGGGGCACCCAGGAATACAACCTCGCCCTTGGCGAGCGGCGTGCCTTGGCCGCGCGCGACTTCCTCGTCAAGCTCGGCGTCTCCGGCGATCGCATCATCACCATCTCGTACGGCGAAGAGTTCCCGGCGGATCCGGGCCACGACGAGGCGGCCTGGGGCAAGAATCGCCGGGCCGTGTTCAACAAGGCCGAGAAATAACCTCCAGAGAGGCATTCGGACATGCGTAGCATAGGCGCCATTACCGTTGCGGTGGTTTTGGGTGTATGTCTGGCGGGCTGCGTGACCCCCGCCACCAACACCGAGCCCGTGGCAAACTCGGTGTACGCCACGCACAAGATCGTGCGCGACATGCAGAAGGATCTTGCGCCGCGCGTCACCCAGTTGAACGAAACGGCGGCCGACCTGAGCGCCCGTGTCGAAGAAAACGACGTCCAGGTGCGCGCCCTCAAGAGCACTATCGAGGAGAACCAAGTCGCACTGGAGGCGATGCAGGCCCGGCTCGACGAGATCGCCGAGGTGCTGTACCGCTACCTCCAGGTGACGCCGCCCAGCGGCCCCGCGGCCGCCCAGCCCGGCGCCATCGACGTGGGCCCGCCCGAGGTGGTGCCTCCGCCGGACAGCTACGGCGACTTGAGCGGCGTGGGCCCGTCGGGCACGGCAACCGAGGGGCCGGGGGCCAGTTCGCTCAGTTCGAACGCCGTCACGGACTTCAATGATGCGTTGCGCAGCCTGGACACGCAGGACTATGAGCGGGCGTTGGCCCAGTTCGACGGATTCCTGCAGCGGTATCCGAACAACGACTACACGCACCGCGCCCAGTTCTGGAAGGCCGAGTGCCTCTACCGGCTCAAGCGCTACGACGAGGCCGTGGTCGAGTTCGAGAAGCTTCGTGCGAACTTCCCGAACAGCGATAAGGTGCCGCTCAGCATGCACAACCAGGCGGCCGCCCTCATCTCGCTCGGCCAACGCGACAAGGCCATCGAACTGCTCCGCCTCCTCGTCGAGAAGTACCCCGTATCGCCGGCCGCCGTCAAGGCCAAGTCGGCCCTGGAAAACCTATAGCCGTAAGCGATACAATTCCCATACTG
>JAFGTL010000277.1 GCA_016934125.1 Candidatus Hydrogenedentota bacterium | reverse complement strand
GCAAGCACCTACATCACCGCCCTATACCATTGCCTGGGCAGACTGCCCGAGCCAGAACTCGTGCACAGATTCTTGTGAGGAGCCAAAAAAACAACTCCGTGCCTGCAATCTGCCGTCTTGTATGCTTCAGACTACTCATAAAAGGGCCAAACACCAGGGCGGAACTTGTTCCGCCGTCTTGACTGTTCCGAGGCGGCCGCGCCCCGCCTTCCCTTCAACTGCCCGTGGATCGGTAATGCCTTACGCCGAGGCGCCAGAACTGGAGGGTGGCGAGGAGGAAGGCGAGGCCGATGAGGGGGGCGGCCCAGAGGAAGGGGGTGGGTGCGCCGAGGGGTTCGGGCCGGGCGAGGAGGGCGTGGGCGGGGAAGTAGTTGACGCAGGCGAGGGGGATGAGGAAGGTGAAGGCGCGGCGGAACCAGGGCCGGTAGATGGTGAGGGGGTATTGGGCCGTCTCGACGCCGCCGTAGGTGAAGCAGTTGGCGATTTCGAGGGATTCGGTCGTCCAGAACGCGGCCGCGGCTTGCAGGATGAAGAGCCCGGAGAACAGGCATGCGCCGCCCGCCACGGCCCCGGCGAGGAGGGCGGCCCGGGCGGGTGTCCACGCGATATCGAGGGCGCACGCGGCCCAGATCAACACGGTGGCCCCTTGCGCGAGCCGGCCGATGCGGGTGTGGGCGAAGTGTTGGCCCAACACCTGAAACGCGCTGCTCCGAGGCCGGAGCAGGATGCGGTCGAAGTCGCCGGACTTCACCATGCCGGGGAACACGTCGAATCCGCGCGCGATGGATTCGGCCAAGGCGAAGGCGACGTGGGCGATGCCGTAGAACAGGCCTACTTCGGGCAGAGTCCAGCCCTGGACGTGGCGGAATCGGGCGAACAGGGCCCACAGCGCGAGGAACTCGGCGCCGGTGCCGATCAACTGGGCCAGGGACAGCAGCAGGAAGGACGCGCGGTACTGCATCTGGCCGCGAATCGAGATGGCCGCGTAACGGGCGTACAGGCGTAGGGCGTCAAGCACGTTCTATCCTCCCTGCACCACGAGTCTGCGCCGGCCCCGGGCGAGCAGGGCGCGGCCGATGAGCACCAGCGCGAGAGTCCATACGGCCTGGTGGATGAGGGGCGGGAGCGCGTCGCCGGGCGCGATGTGGCCCATGTAGATGCGGAAGGGCACGTCGATCAGCCCGCGGAAGGGCAGGATATCGAAGATCCGCTGTGCCCAGTCGGGGAACAAGGGCAACGGGAGCAGCATGCCCGAAAACACGAAGACGACGCCGGGCACGATGCGCGCGAGGCCTTCGCCGGACACTGTCCACAACAGGGAGATCGTGAGCAGCGTGCCGATGGCGGACGCGAGCAGCACCGAACCCACCATGGACACGGCCCAGATGCCGGCCGCGGCCGGGCCGGCGGGCGGCTGGAGGCCGAAGAAGAGCCCGGCCAACGCAAGCATGGGCACGGCGCGGAGCAGCACGGGCGCGGTTCGCGCGGCCACGGCGCGCGCGAACCAGAAGGCGTACAAGTCCACCGGGCGCAGCATCTCGTAGGCCACCGTGCCCGTGCGCACCATGGCGCTCACGTCGTAGTCGAAGCGGAAGAGGGTGAGCAGCAGGAACGCCTGCCCGAGCCACACGTACGTGACGACTTCGGCGTACGACATGGGCTGCGCGGCGTCCGCCCCGCGGTAGAAGGCGTAGAAGATCATCACGCGGATGAAGCCCCAGAACACCTGCGTCACCAGCCCCGCCACCGCCGCCGCGCGATACTGCAGCAGCGTCCGGAACCGCGCGCTGAATACGGCCCAGTACGCCCTCATGACGTGCGGCCCTCAGATCGCGCGCGATCCGGGGATGGCGTGCAGTTTCCGTAGATGCGCGCGATGATCTCCTCGATGGGCGGGTTTTCGACGAAGAGATCGCGGATGGCGTGGCGCGCCGTGATCCGGCCGATCAACGCCGGCGTCGACACCCGATCCGGATCGAAGGCGAGGGTGATCCGGCCGCCTTCGCGACGCACCACGGCCGCGTCCGGATCGCTTACCGTGTCCGCCTCGTCGGCCAAGTCCACCGTCAGCCAGCGCTCGCGGCTCACGGTGTTGCGCAGCGCGTCCAGCCCGCCATCCGACAGCACCTTGCCATCGTTCAGCACGATCACCCTGTCGCACAGTGTCTCGATGTCGTCCATGTCGTGCGTCGTGAGGATGATGGTGACGCCGCGCTCGCGGTTGATGCGCTTGATGAATGCGCGCACGGCCAGTTTCGATACCGCATCGAGGCCGATGGTGGGCTCATCGAGATACACGAGCCGGGGCGCGTGCAGCAGCGACGCCGCCAAGTCGCACCGCATCCGCTGGCCGAGGCTGAGCTGGCGCACGGGCACATCGAGCAGCGGCTCGAGTTCCAGCAGCGCCACCAACTCGTCCCGCGTGCGGCGATGGGCGTCCTGCGGCACGCGGTAGATGTCGCGGAGCAGATCGAACGACTCGATGACGGGCAGATCCCACCAGAGTTGCGTGCGCTGGCCGAACACCACGCCGATGGCGCCTACCGTGTCCACGCGCCGCTGCCACGGCACCCGGCCCAGCACCTCGCACCGGCCCGAATCGGGCACGAGGATGCCCGACAGGATCTTCACCGTCGTGGATTTGCCCGCGCCGTTCGGGCCGATGTAGCCCACCAGTTCCCCGGGCTCGATGGCGAAGGACACGCCGTCCAGCGCGTACACCGTGCGATGGCGCCGGTGGATGACGCCCTTCAACGCCCCCCACATGCCCGGGCTCCGCTCGGCCACCTGGAACGTTTTGACGAGGTTCTCGACAACGATTTGAGACATGGCTCTCCGGTTGCTCCCCGCCCGGGCACAGCGCGACACGGCACACCGCACGCGGATTGGCGGTTGAAGAGTTGGTGGTTACCCCAAACGTGACACGAGATTGAGCCCGTCGATGATGCGCAGCCGCGCGGCCCCCGGCCGGCGACGCGCCGCATACTCTACCAAGGCCCGCCGCACCCGATCAAATCGGCCGCAGGCCCCTGGGGGCCCCGGGCCCCGAATCGCCGGCTAGAACCTCGCAACGTGGCGCGCAAGGCAAGCTCGGCCGCATCACCCGTGCCTCCGTGAAGTCACCAGCGCGGTGAGTGCGTGGCCGAGCGAAACTCACGCACCGTTAAGAACTTCGAGCGCGCCACAATCCGCTACCCGGCGACCGGG
>JAFGTL010000276.1 GCA_016934125.1 Candidatus Hydrogenedentota bacterium | reverse complement strand
GCAAGCACCTACATCACCGCCCTATACCATTGCCTGGGCAGACTGCCCGAGCCAGAACTCGTGCACAGATTCTTGTGAGGAGCCAGACAGGAAGGTTCATTTCGATCAGCGGCTCGTGCAGGCCTTCATGCGCTGCGCCGCCGAGGCGGGCACGGGCCTGCAGCCCGCCGTGTACGATGGCGCCTGTTCGGACGCGAGCGTCGTCTACGAGGCCGGGGCCGCCCCGCGCGTGGCCACCGTGGGCATCGTGCGCGAGAACTCCCACGGGTTCGAGGTGGCCCGGCTGTCCGTGTTCGGGAATCTGATCAAGACGCTCGGGCGCGCCGTCGAGGTTATATGACAGGCGTACGCGCCGGCGCCCTGCCGCCGCGTGCGGTTGACAGCCCAGGGACGCGGGCCCATAATCGCTTTTCAAGAACGCATCGGCGTCTGAGAGGTGTCTGCTATGAAAGCGAAGTCTTCTGCTCCTGTGTGGCGGCCGAGTCGACGGCTTTTCCTGAAGGCGGCCGCGGCGTCCGTGGCGGGTTCCGCCGTGTGGGGCTGGCGCCGGCCTGATGCCTATGCCATGGGCCGGAAACCGATCCGGTTCGGCCTTGTCACGGATTCCCACTATGCGGAACGCGAGCCGGCCGGCGTACGCTATTACCGCGAGTCGCTCACGAAGATGGGCGAGTGCATTGATCGGCTGAACGCCGAGAAGCTGCAGTTCGCCATCGAAACGGGCGATTTCAAGGATCAGGACACGCCGCCGGCCGAGGAGCGCACCCTCGCCTATCTCCGGCAAGTCGAGGCCGCCTTCCAGAGGTTCAACGGGCCCACCTACCACGCCCTCGGCAACCACGATATGGACAGCCTGTCCAAGGCGCAGTTCCTCGCCCATGTCACGAACGCGGGCGTTTCTCCCGAGCGATCGTACTACTCCTTTGATCGGAAGTGGCTGCATATCGCCGTGCTTGACGCGAACTTCAACCCGGACGGCTCCGCCTACGACCACGGGAACTTCGACTGGACGCAACCCTTCGTGCCATCCGCGGAACTGGACTGGCTGCGCCGGGATCTGGCCGGCACCCGCAGGCCGGCCATTGTATTCCTGCATCAACTGCTCGACGGCGTCGGGAATCCATATGTCAACAACGCCGATGAGGTGCGCGCCGTGCTCGAGGCGGCCGGGAATGTCCTGGCGGTGTTCCAGGGTCATCACCATTCCGGCAGCTACAGCCACGTCAACGGGATCCACTACTACACGCTCAAGGCCATGATCGAGGGCTCGGGGCCCGAGAACAACTCCTACGCAATCGGCGAGGTGCGGCCCGACGGCGACATCACCATCACCGGCTACCGGCGGGCCGAGAGCATGGAACTCGTGGGCGCCCGCGAAGCGGCTGCGGGATAGGTGCCGGAAGGAGGGCGGGTGACGCGGGAAGCCATGGTGTTCTCGTCCATGCTGGTGGTGCTCTCGGCCGGAACCGGTGAGCCGGGCGTGCTTGCCCCCGGCCCGCAACTGCCCGAGGCCGTGGCCTCGGCGGAGTCGCTTCCCGTATCTCACGTCAGCCCGGCGCTGGGCTTCGATGCCTGCCACGTGCAAGGGCTCGCCGTCACGGCCGATCACTTCTTCTTCACAAGCGTCAACCGCAGCAAGCGGGAGGGATGGCTGTTCAAGATCGCGCGCGAATCGATGGACGTCGTCGCGAAGCGCAACGTGGCCATCGATGAGGATTTCCATCCCGGCGGCATCGACTTCGACGGCCGCCTGCTCTGGGTGCCCGTGGCCGTGTACTCGAAGAAGAGCCACGCCTACATCGTGTCCGTCGCTCCCGATACGCTCGAGTGCGTCACCCGGTTCGAGGTGGACGATCACATCGGCGCCATCGCCTGTGCCGGCGAGCGCCTCATCGGCGCGAACTGGGACGCCGAGGCGTTCTACATCTGGACGCGGGACGGCCGCCTTCTGGAGCGGCGGAAGAGCCCCACGGGCATCGCGTATCAGGACTGCAAGGCCCACGGCGCCTACCTGGTGTGCGGCGGGGGCGGCTGCCTGGACTGGATCGATGTGGCGGACTGGCGGCTCGTGAAGCGCTTCCCCTTGGGCACGTCGCGTGAGGGCTCCCCGTTAAGCCGCGAAGGGGCCGCGCTGTTTGACGGCGAGGTGTACTTCCTGCCCGACGATGGCCCAAGCGCCCGGATCTACCAGTGCCGATTCTCGGCAGCGCCGCTGCCTTCCGGGCCCGAGCCGCCCGTCACAGCGCCGTCATCGCCGTAACGCGGTTGTCCGGGCCGGGCCGCGGCCGCCGCGGTCGATTTGACAACCTTGCCCGGAATCCGGCATGATACGGCCCCTTCGCGGGTAGTGGAGTGCGCGGACAGCCATGTGGCGCGCCCTGCCCGCCCTAGAGCGATAGAGACGGCGACGCCGAGGCGTCGGTGAGGAGGAACCGTTCCGATGGCCAAGAAGAGCAAAGAGAATCGCCCGCAGATCATCCTGGAGTGCACTGAGGCGCCCGGGACGTCGCGCTACTATACGACGAAGAACGTGAAGAACTCGACAGGGCGTCTCGAGCGGCGCAAGTACAACCCGACCTTGCGCAAGGTGACGTTGCACCGCGAGAAGAAATAGCGCCTTCTCGGCAAGGAACAGAAACGAGGCGACCTCCCGAGAGGGGAGGTCGCCTCGCGTTTTTCTGTCCGGCGCCGGTGCGCCTATGCCTGCTTATCCTCCGCGGGGAGGAAGGAGGCGCGGTGCGGGCGCGGATGCTTCCGGACGTAGCGCTCCCGCTCGCAGTCCCAGAACACGGCCTTCTGCTGCCGGTAGGCATCGACGCCCATTTTGATCCCGGCCATGGCCCGGTAGGCCGTGTCCGCATCGAGGTGGGGGGTCTTGCGGGTGCGAATGCACTCGAGCCAGTTGTCCACGTGGCCGGCCCGTGGCTCGCCCGGGATGAAGATCTCTTCTGCGCCGTAGCGCTTCGAGAACCACTCTTTGAACTCGTTTTCGGCCGTCACCTTGATGCCGTCGTTCTCGGGCCGGATGGTGGCGCGGTGGCCCCGGATCACCGTCGGTAGGGCCTGCCGGTTGGCCATGGACGACGTCAACACGACGGTGTAGTCATCCGGATAGTCGAGCATCGACATGTAGGTGTCCGGGACCTCGCGATCATCATGCTGGACGTAGATGCCGCCGGCCGCGGTGGCCTTCTCGGGGGCCTTGGCGTCCAGGGCGATCGTCATGGGCGCGAGCACGTGGTAGAGCAAGTCCGTGGCGATGCCGCCCGAGTAGTCCCAGAACTTGCGGAACTGGAAGAAGCGCGGCTTCGAGAAGGGCCGCTTGCGGGCGGGCCCGAGCCACCGCGCCCAATCGACGTAGCCGTCGCCGCCCGCGGGGTCGTCCGTGGCGTCGGCGTCGATGGGCCAGTTCCACTCCCCACCGCGCTCGTCCGGGCCGTCGGCCGAGTTGCGGCTGTAGTCGGCCTGCGCCCACAGCACCTTGCCGATTCCGCCCTCCTTGATGAGCTTGCGGGCCTGCCACCACCAGTCCTCGGAGCAGCGCTGGGCGCCGCACTGGAACACGCGTCCGGTTTCGTACACCTTGTCGCGCACGTCGAGCGACTCCTCGATGGTGAGCGTGACGGGTTTCTGACAGTACACGTCCAGCCCGGCTTCCAGGGCATGAATGCTGTTCGCTGCATGCCAATGATCCGGCGTGGCGATCACGACCGCGTGAATGTCGTCCCGGGCGATGAGGTCCAGGTAGTCCGTGTAGGCGTCGATGTCGCGGCCGACGATCTCTTTGGCGATGGCTTGCGCCCGTTTTTTGCGGCGCTCGTACACGTCGCTCACGGCGCGCACCTGGATCTTCCGGCCGTCCTTCTCGCGGCCGAGGAGTTCGCGCAGGTGGCCGGTGCCCATGCCGCCCACCCCGATCATGCCGATGCCGATGACTTCGCCTTCGTCGAGGACGCGGCCCGTCTTGGGCGCGCGCAAGTCGCACGGCGTGACGGGCGTACGCGCCTTGGCCACCTGTGCGCCCGCCATCCCGGCGCCGGCCAGTGCGGCCCCCTGCCCCGTGCGCCGCAGAAATTCGCGTCGATCCATTGCTGAACGTCCGTCCGACATAGCCGATCTCCTTTGAGTCATGGTTGCACGCCGCGGTGCCGGGGGCGCACAGACATCTCGTGTGGTTTGGCCCCACAAGACTGCGGGATCGTGGCGTAGGAATGCAAGTGGCCGACGGCCCCCCAAATCATCTCGTAAGGTTATGAACAGGGCTTGGCCGTGGGAATGGGGTCCGCGTTTTTCCGCGCAGGACCCGCAGCGGTGTC
>JAFGTL010000275.1 GCA_016934125.1 Candidatus Hydrogenedentota bacterium | reverse complement strand
CCGTCATCGGCCGTGAGAACATGGGCGTCCTCCAATGGACGGGCCTGCACGCCGTCGACACGCCCAATTGCCGCCTCGATGTCGACGGCATCGAGAGAAACGGGCGCCAGGGCTACCGGCAGACGCTCTACACGCCCGAGGGCACCCTCTTCGAGGAGCGCATCTGCGAACCCACGTTCATGACCGCGGCCGCTTCCTCCCACTTCATCAAGGAGCCCGACGACTACCGCGTGCTCCTCGCCTACTTCCGCGACATGGCGATCCACAGGGACACCGAAGAGTTCGAGGCCTGCGTGCGCGCACTCGGCGAAGACGGGCTCCCCCACACCACCGTGCCCCGCACCCCCTTCCAGCAGCTCTGGATCCAGTGGGTGAACATCCAGGATCTCGCCCTCCACATGGCCGAGTATCCGGACTTGATGGAAGAGGTGATCGCCGTCATGACGGACGTGCAGCGCCGAACCTTCGAAGTCGTATGCGACACCGTCCGCGAGCTGCCCGTGCCCTACATCGACGTCGGCGACAACATCACCGCCCCCATCATCGGCGAGCGCTATTTCCGCGCCTACTGCGTGCCCGCCTACAACGAACTGGCCGCCATGCTCGACGCCACCGGCAAAGATGTGCCCGTCTTCGTCCACATGGACGGCGATCTCAAGCCGCTCTGGGCCGCGATCGGCGAATCCCGCGTGCGCGGCCTCGACTCGATGTCGCCCCCGCCCGACAACGACACGAGCGTCGCCGACGCCCTCGCCCAGTGGCCCGACATGCGCCTGTGCATCAACTTCCCGTCATCCGTCCACCTCAAGAAACCCGGCGAGATCTACGCACACGCCATGCGCATCCTCGACGAGGGCGGCCGGAGCGGCCGGCTCCAGATCCAGATCTCCGAGAACGTGCCCCCCGATGTCTGGCAGACGAGTTTCCCCGCCATCGTGCAGGCCATCGCCGATTTCACCGGTGCGGGGTAGGGCGGGCGGCAATTACAGGCGCAAGGTGCCGGAGCGGTAGATGCCCACCGCCATGAGCGCCCCCCAACACACCACCATGGCGGCCCACATCGCGGCGATCACGAACAGGAGCAGCCGCTCCCGTTTCGCGTCCCCCTCGCCCCGCCGGCCTCGGTGCCGCGCCAGGTTGAAGAAGAACACACAGGTGTTGGCCATCGCGATGAGCACCCAGACGCGGTTGATGTTGGGCCAGGTGGCCGGAATCCCTACGAGCGGGATGCACTGAATGGCGATATACCAGTAGAAGAACTTCCTGGATGCGCGCTTCGCGGGATTGGGCGTCCCGGTGCGCTGCGCTGCTGCGTCATTCATGCGTCGTCCCCCCCTTTGCCGTCACCGGCGTATCCGGCCTCGGCCTCCCGACACAGACAGCATAGACGGCCCGGCCGGAATTGCCAAGCGCGTGGTTCATACGTAGTTGAGGCCGTACCACAACGACGGGGCCGGGAACGCCTGGCCCAGGAGCCCTTCGGGCCGGACGCTTTCATGCCGGCCGAAGATGAACTCGGCCGCGGCGGCCCGGTTCTCCGCCCGGAAGATCTCGTTGCCGAGCGTGAAGAGGAATGCGCCATCCTCCTCCGCCACGGAGAGGCCTGCGGCCGGCCCGCGCCCGATCCGCTGCTCGACATAGGGCTGCAACCGCCGGATCAGGCGGGGGGCATCGAGCAGGAGCAGGGTGCCGGACGCATTCGCGGGCTCCATCGCCGCGCCGGCGCCGGCCAGGATGCCCCGCAGCGTGGTGTCGCCGGCCTGGAGGTGGATCTCGGCACACGGGGCCTTTTGCCGCTCCATCAGGAGGGGGAGCGCCGCGGCCAGGGCGCTCTGCTCGCCCGCGAACTCGAGGATCCGGAGGGCGTTCCGTTTCGCTTCCCAACTGTGGATGAAGTAGCCGCACACGGGGCCCCGGCCGCACGTGGCGCCCCGGCTGCGGACGACGTCCAGCCGCGCCATCCGGCACATGCAGGAACCGCTGCGGAGAAAACAGGCCCAGTCTTCCGCGGGCCGGATGAAATGGGCCTCTTTCGCGTTGTACGCGGCCACGCAGTCGGCCAGATCATCCTCGGCGAACTCCGCTATCGTCACATCGTCGCGCCGGAGGGCCTGCCCGGCCGGCCCATCGACCACCGCCCGGTAGTCGTATCCGACGTCGGCCGCACCCACCCGGCGATACATCCCGCGCCCGCCCGAGATCATCATGATGTCCGCGCCATCCGCGGCCGCCTTGGCGCAGGCCGCTTCGAGCAGGCGCGTGGCCAACCCCTGGCCCCGGTAGGCCTCGTACGTCGCCACCGCCCCCAGGCACGCCACGCCCACCGTGCATCCGCCCAGACACGCCCACCGGATCGTCATGCCGACGTGACTCACGATGCGCGCGGGTGACGGCGCGGCCTCGTCGGCGAACACCAACAGGTTGTCGAGGTTGGCTTCCGAGAACAGGTAAGGAAACATCCGGAACATCTGGCCCGCGGGCTCGTGGCCGAACACCGCGTCCTCGAGCGCGCTCAGCGCCTCCAGCTCCTCCACCCGCAACGGCCTCGGCCCATCCATGTGACGACTCCTCCTGTGCCCGGACGCACGCCGCGTGCCGTGCGGCGCTTGCCGGGCGGTATCGGGCAGCAGTGTAGCGCATTCGCCCGGGAATGTGGGAACACGTTGCTTCAGCCCGCTACAGCCCCGGCATCCGGCCCGGCGCACAAGCAAACGTCCGGCCCGCGAGCCCTACACTCGCACGCCGGACGTCTGTTTCTTTTCCGCTGTATGTGCTCTCAGACGCGTATCAGGCGCAGCCGAAGAGCGACCAGAAGAAGTCGATGATGTAGTAGAGGATGTCGCCGAGGAAGGGGACGTCGAGGATCCCGGCACCGTCGAGAAAGTCGCCGATCGAGTCAATCAGATTGCAGAACATCGTTGTATTCTCCTTCCAATGTTAGTGGCGGCCAACATGTGAACAACACATTTTGCCGCGTTCATCTGACATGTCTACCATATATTGTGCATTTTGTCAATAGTTTTCTTGCGGGCACCAAGCCCTGCCCGCCCGGTCAGCCCTCCCCGCCGGTCAGCCGTTTAATGGCGATTCGGCGTTGCACGCGCAGCAGATTGCAGTCGGGAAGCGCCTTCATGCCCTCATCGCACACGGCGATCGCCTCGTCCAATCGGCCGAGTTCGGTCTGGCTGCGGGCGAGGAACAAGTACGCCTCACAGAGCACCTGCCGCTGGAGGTCGTCGAATTCCTCTTCACGTTGCGCCAGGGCCCGGCGCTCGTCCTTGGCCAGCTCGACAGCCTTGGCCAAGGCCGCGGCCGCGTTTTCATACTCCTTGAAGTAGTCGAAATAGATGCGCCCCAACATGGACTCGATCTCGAAGCTCCAGGGGTTCTTCTCGGCCCCGGCCAGGAGGAAATCGCGCCCCATCTCGGGCTGTTGGGCGAAATCGGACATGAAGAACGCCCCATTCGTGTAGGCATGAACATAATGGGGGTTGAACTTGACGAGCACCTGATACCAGGGGATAAGTTCCTGCGGATCGCTGTGCTGCGGGTGCCCGGCCCGCCACGGCTCGATGTTTCGATCCAACTCGCCCAGGATGCCGCGCCAATCCCGGTCTTCTCCGGGGATGAGGGAGGGGCCGTCGTGGTGGGCGACCCCGGCGCCCATCCCCGTAAACTCCTCAGCGTCAATGCCTTCGGCCCGCTCTTGCTCGCTCGGCATCCGGTAGATGATGCCGTTGTGCAGGTACTCGAGCGTCTTGAGCCACATCAGGTCGCTCACCGACATCCGAAGCTGCCCCAGGAGCGAGAGGGCAACGGACTCCTTCGCGGCCTGATACTCCCCGGGTTTGTAGCGGGAGTCCACCTGGAACTGCGGGGCCATGCCATGGGCCAGCAGTGCCGCCAGGAGCAACCCTGCAGCGCCGGCGAGCCAACCCAGCCGTCTCATATCGTTTCGCCCCCTTCTAAAGCGGCATTCGCCGGAAACGGGCGCAGCCCACCGTGAAGAACAGTCCGGCGTAAACGACCGCGTACAGTGTCATGCCGGCAAGCGCCCACCAGGGAACCGGCGGCCACCCGTGGATGACTTTCTTGGAGAGATCGAACAGTTCGAGATGGGGCGCCACCCAATACACGGCCTCGGCGAGCCGCAACGAGACCCCGGTGAGTTCGTCGTGAACGTACAGAATGCTGTGGGCGACGATCTGCATGCCCATGCACGCCAGCAGCGAGATGGTCACGTTCGCCGAATGGGTGACAAACAGGGACAGGCACAGCACGCCCGCCGCCACAAACCACATGGACAGCACCCGCAGATACAGGGCCTGGTAGAAGACGCCCCCGACGGAGATCCCGAACACCAGAAGCAGGATCCGCAGCAGCAGGAAGAAGGCCACCACGACGGCCGAACTCATGAGCCCGACCCCCACGTACTTGCCCAGGTAGAAGCCCGTGCGGCTGATCGGCTTGCCGAGCGAGGGGTAGAGCGTGCGATTCTCGATCTCGGCCGGGAGCTGGCGCGCAGCGGCCACGACACAGATCACAATCGAGAACACCGTGGTCACGGTGAGGCCCACGTCCTTCACGAATTTCTCGAGGCCCTCCACCCCGAAGTGGCTGAACAGGCCCGCGCCGAGCACCATGGCCGCCCCCAGGATCAGCACGACGTAGGGATCCTTCCTCCGGATCGATTCGAGCACGGCCACCCGTGCCACGGTTCCCGTCTTTCTCAGTCCATTGCGCATGGCCTACGTCACCTTATGTCCAATCGCGTCGACGAAATAGTCCTCCAGCGAGCCGGTCTCCTGGAAGGTGTCGACGACCGCCAGTCCGGCCGTCTCCAGTTGGCGCCGCAGTGCTTCGTGCGCCGGTTCCGAATCGGCCACGAGCGTGACGCGCCCGCCCTCGGCGCTGCGCAGACGTACGCCCTCCGGCAAGGCGAGCGCGTCGGGCGCGCCCCTGGCCACCGTCACGAGCCTGCGCGCCGACCGCAACAGATCGGCCAGCGCCCGTTCTTCCACCACCTTGCCCTCGTCGAGCAACACGACGCGGTCGCACACCATGGTGACCTCCGACAACTCGTGCGACGAGAAGAACACCGTCTTGCCGCGGGCCTTGAACTCGAGGAGGATCTCGCGGACATCGCGCCGGGCCACCGGATCGAGGCCGGAAGTCACCTCATCCAGAATGAGGAGGTCGGGATCCCCCATGATCGCCTGGGCAAGCCCCACCCGTTGCAGCATCCCCTTCGAGAAACGGCGCAGCGGTTCGCGCTCCCGGCCCGCAAGCCCGACCTTCTCGATGAGGCGCGAAATGACGGCGGCCCGCTCCGATTTCGGGATCTCCTGGAGGGCGGCGTAGGCCCCCAAGGTCTCCCGGGCCGTCAGAAAGGGGTAGTACACGGCCACTTCCGGCAGGAATCCGGTTCGCCGGCGGGCATCCACCGAACCGGCCTCGAGCCCGAACACCTCCGCCTTCCCTTCGCTCGGGAACAGGAAGCCCATGAGCGCTTTGATTGTCGTGGTCTTTCCGGCCCCGTTCGGGCCCACCACCCCCACCACTTCGCCTTCATCCACCTGCAGGTCGAGTCCCGACACCGCCTCGATGGGTTTGCCCCGGGCCGACTTGTACACTACGTGCAGGTTCGAGATTCGTATGACCGCCCCGCCCGGCATCGACACATCCTCCTCAGCCTCCGGCGGCATGTGCCGCCTGCCCCGCTCTCAACCCGG
>JAFGTL010000274.1 GCA_016934125.1 Candidatus Hydrogenedentota bacterium | reverse complement strand
GCAAGCACCTACATCACCGCCCTATACCATTGCCTGGGCAGACTGCCCGAGCCAGAACTCGTGCACAGATTCTTGTGAGGAGCCTGTAAAACAAATGTCAGCCGCGTTGTTCCGGTAGAATGGGCCGTGGACGGGACAGAGAACGGGGAGGGCGGCGATGACGGGCGAGCGACTCAAGGTGTTGTTTCTGTGCACGGGCAACGCGTGCCGGAGCCAGATGGCCGAGGGCTGGGCGCGGGCGCTCAAGGGCGGCGTGCTCGATGCGTACTCGGCGGGCGTCGAGATGCACGGGCTCGATCCGGCGGCGGTGCGCGTCATGGCCGAGGCGGGCGTGGACATCGGTCAGCACCGCTCGAAACGCGTCGATGAGTTGCCGCCGATCGAGTTCGACTACGTGATCACCTTGTGCGGCCACGCCCACGAAACCTGCCCGGTGTTTCCCGGGCGCACCACGGTGGTGCATGTGCCCTTCCCCGATCCGCCCCGCCTCGCCGAAACCGCCCGCACCGAAGAGGAGGCCTTGGGCCATTACCGCCGCGTCCGCGACGCGATCCGCGCCTATATCGAGTCGTTGCCCGAGTCGCTGCCGGGCAGGGCGGGCTGAGGGGCGCCCGGGGCGCGCGTCGCGTCGCTGTCGAGGGGCACGAAGAGTTCGTGTACGGCCTCGTAGAGGGCCTCGGCGAGGGCCTTGCGATCCGGCGCGGCGATGGGTTCGGCGCCGAAGGTGATCGAGGCGTTTAGGTAGGGCAGTTGCAGCACGTTCAGCACGTTCCGGGCAAAGGGCACGCCGTCGCGCCACACCACCGCATCGAGCGCGGCCGGGCAGCCCGGGGGCGTCGCGTAGGTGAGCGCCGCGTAGTGGACGGGCACGGCGCGCTGGATGGCGGGCTCGAGCAGGGCGGGTTTGAACGGATGGACTTGGCCGTCCTGGGCGATCCGGCTCTCGGCGAACACGTGGACGCCGTCGCCCCGATCCATGGCCATCGCAATGAGTTCATTCACGCGCAGCGTGTCGCGGCGGCGTTTCCGGTTGATGAAGATCGTGTCCATCGATCGCGCGATGATGCCGATGAGGGGCCATTGGGCGATATCGGCGCGCGACACGAACAGGCAGCCCGTGCGGCTCGCGATGATGATGAGATCGAGGTTGGTCAGGTGGTTGGACACCGAGAAGAAGGGGGGCTTCGGTGGGGTGCCGCTCGCCCGGACGCGCACGCCCGCAATGGCGAGGATGCCTTTGGCCCAGTAGCGGAACGCCGCGCTGCGGATGGCCATGTCGATCCGGCGGGCCACCGGCCGGAACACGAGCCCCGTGAGGCGGAACGCGAACATGCCAAGCGTCCAGATCGTCACGAGGATGAGCCGGTAGCCGACTCGGATGTTCTGCCATCCGGCCATCGGTTTCCTTTCCGTTGTCAGCGTTCTCCACAGACTGGGTGCGGGGTGTTCGCTGCGTATTCTCGCGATCCGGGGCGGATCCGTCAAGTCGCAGCCGCGGGGCCTACTCGACGGGCGTGAAGATCCCGCGGACGGCCGCCTGGAGTGCGTTGGCGAGGGTGATCCGATCCGGCCCGGCGATGGGCTCCTCGCCGAAGGTGATGACGGCCTCGTAGCGGGGCATGGACAAGAGCCGCACGACGTAGAGGAACATGGATCGCTCCGGCCCCCAGAGTTCGAGTTCCGACTCGGGGATCTGCCCGTCCGCTGTCCGGTAATAGGGATCCGGGCCGAACAGGATCGCCTCGGACGGCGGCGCGTATCCTTCGGGCGTGCGATAGGTGATGGCCGCATAGTGCACGGCCCGGCCGGATCGCGCCGCGCATTCGAGCAGAGCCGCGCGGAACCGGCGTACATCGCGCCCGGGCGATACGACGCCCTCCGGGCAGAACATGACGCCGTGTCCCTCGTCCATGGTTTGTTCCATCTGATCGTTCAGGTAGGGCACCTCATCGCTCCGGCTTCTGTCCGCCCAGATGACTCGGCCCGCCCGCATGAGCGTGCCCACGACGAAAAACCCCTTCGCCTCGGCCATGGCCACGAACCGTGGTTCGACGGCCTCGACCGTCACGAAGCCGTCGAGCCAGCACAGGTGATTGGTGACGAGCAGGAACGGGGGGCTCGGCGGCGTGCCCACCACGGTGACGCGCAGGCCCAACAGCCGCGGCACGGAGTGCGCCCACGCCCGTGCGATGGCGAACTGCGCCTTGCGGCACCTCGTCGCCGACACCAGCCCGAACGGCGCGACGCAGACGATGGCGACGTACACGATCCCCGTCCAGAGCCCAAGCACGGAGATTCGGACGATGAAGCGGATCACCCCGGGCACCGTGCGCCATGGGCGCTTCACCTTGGACGCGGCCGGACGCGCGTCAGCCGCGGGGGAGGGATCGGGGGATGTCACGTCGCTCTACCTTCGGTTGCCCTGCGCGCTGGTTGGGCTCGCCCCGTGTGCGGGGACGCACAGGCAGTCCTATCGCTGCCTGTTGGACTGGGGCGGGCCCGGCGAGGTTTCACAGGGCGCTGCTGGCCGCCGGGATCGCCCGGGGCCGGCGAGAAAAGGCTTGAGATTTCTAAAGTTGTAGTTTATAAAGATCAACATGCGTTATGTCCCGCGACAGCTCGAAACCGAGATCCGGAAGGCCGCCCGGCACTTCCCGGCGATCATCCTCACGGGGCCGCGGCGCGCGGGAAAGACCACCTTGCTGCGGCACTTGTTCCCGAACGCGACCTACGTGCTTGTGGAAGACCCCGACGTGATCGCCCGGATTCGATCCGATCCCAACGCGTTCCTCGACGAACTGGGGACGCCCGCCGTCCTGGACGAAGTCCAGCACGTGCCGGAGTTGTTCAGCTACATTCGATCGCGCATCGACCGCCATCCCGACCGGTTTGGCCGGTGGGTGTTGACGGGATCGCAGGAATCGCCCCTCATGCAAGGGGTCACCGAGTCCATGGCGGGCCGGGCAGCCGTGTTTCAACTGCTTCCCTTCTCGACAAGCGAAACGCCCAAGGTGTCTATGACGCGCGGTGGATTCCCGGAGGTCATCGGCCGGCCCGCGGCGGCGGAGACGTGGTTTCGCTCGTACGTGCAGACGTATCTCGAGCGCGATGTCCGTGCGGTGAGCGCCATCCGCGACCTGGCCACGTTCCGGCGGTTTCTCGCGCTGCTGGCCAGCCGGTGCGGGCAGGTGCTGAACAAGACGGACTTGGCCGGGCCGCTCGGCGTCTCGGTGCCCACAATCAGCCAGTGGCTGAGCATCCTCGAGATCACGGGCCAGATCATCCTGGTGCCGCCGTTCTTCGAGAACTTCGGCAAGCGGCTCGTGAAGTCGCCGAAGCTTTATTTGGCGGACTCTGGACTGGCCTGCCACCTCCTGGGTGTAAGCTCGGACAAGGCCTTGCGGCGTTCTGTCTTCCTCGGGCCGATCTTCGAGGGATTCGTGGCCTCGGAAATCGCGAAACACCAGATTCACTCCGGCAAGGCGAAGGCCCTGTACTACTTCCGCGACCAGCAGGGCGTGGAGGTGGACTTCCTTGTGCCGCTGGGAGACGCACGGCTCCTGCTGCTGGAAGCGAAGGCGACTCGTACGCCGGTGCCGGCCATGGGCAAGCCTATCGCGCGGCTGACCACGAGTATCAACAGATACGCGACAACGGGGTATGTTGTGAGCCAGGCGGGAGGCACGGGCAAGGGCTTCGCGGCACTGTGTCCCGGTGTCCGCTCGCTGGCCGTGAGTGATCTCGCCGCCGTTCTCGGGTAATCTGTGACGCGGGCGCCCGGAGGCGGCAGCCCGCCGCCACGGCCGAGGCCAGCTTCAAACACGAACTGATAACTGCTCGAGCGCAGGGAGGACGTGGCCATGTACGATCGATTGACACGATGGGCCGAGGGCAAGACGGGGCGCCAGTCGTCCTGGGATACCTCCGGCCGGAACGGGGACTGCTGGTGGTTCCAGCCGGGCGAAACCCGGGTGCTCGCCGATATCCAGGGGCCGGGCAAGATCACCCACATCTGGATGACGCAGCGCTGCCATTACCGGGAGTGCCTGCTCCGGATCACCTGGGACAACGCCAAGACGCCGAGCGTGGTGGTGCCGCTGGGCGATTTCTTCGGGCTCGGCCACAGCATCGTCAACTCGTATCAGAGCTTCCTGTTCACCGCATCCACGCATCATAACAACCGGTTCAACGAAGGCTGCGCGCTCAACTGCTACGCCCCCATGCCGTTCCGCGAGCGCGCCGTGGTCGAACTCGTCAACCAGAGCAAGGAAGGCCACAGCCAGTATTTCTACGTGGACTACGAGCAGTACGATCGGCCGCCCGAGGACGAGCCCCTCTACTTCCACGCCCAGTTCCGCCGCGAAAACCCCTTCGGCGGATGGGGCCACGAGATCCCCGTCAATCGCAGCGAGGCCAACATCGCCAACAAGGGCCGCACCGCCTGGGAGAACAACTACGTCATCCTCGACACCAAGGGCCGCGGCCACTACATCGGCTGCAACCTGAGCGTAACGAACTTCCACGGCATGTGGTGGGGCGAGGGCGACGACATGATCTGGGTGGACGGCTATCGCTGGCCGCCCGACCTCCACGGCACCGGCAGCGAGGACTACCTCAATCAGGCTTGGGGCATGCAGCCCAACGCGTTCATGCGGAACGGCTCGTCCATCTTCGAGGGCAACACGAACGGATACCAGACGAGCTACGTCCACCACATCGAGAATCCGGTTCGGTTTACGAAATCCATCAAGGTGACCATCGAACACGGCCACGGCAACCACCTGTGCAATGAGATGAGCAGCGTGGCCTATTGGTATGCGGCCAAGCCCACCCGGGTTGCCGCGGTCCCGCCCGTGGCCAAGCGGATGCCCGTCCTGCGGGACAATCAGGGCCAGTGGCTGTACGACAAGAAAAACCAGACCACCTCGCGCATCATCAGGCCCAATAAGGAGATGCTGGCCATGAAGCGCCGGTGGAAGAAGGCGAAGCCGTAGCGGTTCCGCGATCAGACAAGGCCCTTCCGCTCCGTGCGGAAGGGCCTTGATTTGTCTACGGGCCGAGGGCCCTACCCGGGCAGCGTATCCCCGAGCACTTTGTCGGCGCGCTCCCGGCGGTAGTCGCGCAGCCGATCGCGGAGCGCGGGCCGGCTCGTCGCCAGGATCGCCACGGCGAGCAGGGCCGCGTTGGTCGCGCCGGAACTGCCGATGCCGAGGGTGCCCACCGGGATGCCGGACGGCATCTGGACGATAGAGAGGAGCGAATCGAGCCCCTGGAGCGTGCTCTTCATAGGCACGCCGAGCACGGGACGCAGGGTTTGCGCGGCCATCACGCCGGGCAGATGCGCGGCACCGCCCGCGCCGCCGATAAACACCTCGCAGCCACGGGCTTCTGCCGATTCGAGGTAGGCGGTGAGTTCGGCCGGGGTGCGGTGTGCGGACAGAATCCGGCACTCGTGGGGGACGTCGAACTGTTTGAGCGTATCCGATGCGGCCTGCATGGCGTCCCAATCGGATTTGCTTCCCATGATGATGGCAACAAGCAACGGGCTCTCGTTACTCATGCTGAATCCGCCTTTCGTTTCCGGCCGGCCCTGTCCCGCCTTGGGGCGTCCGCGGGCTCTGCCCTCCCCGTGAAAGCGCCACCGTAGCCCACCGCCGTCGGATCTGTCAACCGCGAAGGCCTTTGAACCAGCCGGCCCGCTGTTCGGTGGGTTCGGGCAGGCTCGGCCGGCCCATCCAGTAGCAGAAGAGCAGCGCCGGCACCATCAGGCACCGCGTCGGCAGCGCGTCGGTGCTGCCGCGCTCCGGCGCGGTCAGGGTGAGAGGGCCGAAGTCGCTCGGGTTCCTGGTGATCACGTAGGCCAGCCGCACCGATTTGTCCCGGCAGAACCGGCGCAACCCCTTGAGCGCGGCCTGATCGCCGGGATGTTGCGTGTAGCGCACGAGAAACGGCCGACTCTGGGCCCCGCCCGACGCGACCACGCTCACCTCCTCGCCCGGCTTGCCGCGCCAGTACGAGAACTCCGGGCCGCCCGTGGGATACCGCGCCGTCAGGTGGTTGAGCACGGCCGTCTCGACGGCCGCGGCCGTCCGTTCGCCGTCTTCGAGGGCTTCGCGGCCGCGGAGCAGCAGGCCCAGGCCGAGCGCGGGCGCGGCCAGGTGCACTTTGACGCGTCCCCGGAGCACCTCGGCGCCGTAACCGAACTGGGGCAGCCGCTGGATCAGATGGGCCGCTTCGAGCACGTCGAGATGACTGCGCACCGTGTTCTTCGAGATGCCGAGGGCCTCGGCCAGGCCCTGCACGTCCAGCACGGCCGCATCGTGCATGCACAGGTAGGCGAACAGGCGTTCCAACTCGCCGAGCCGGCGGACGCCGTACACCGAGGCCGCCTCGCACCGGATGGCGCGCTCGACCACGTCTTCCATGAGGCGGCGCTGGGCCGAGCCGGCGTCGTCCATGCTGGCCGTGTCCGGGAATCCGCCCTGGAGCAGGTACTCGTTGAACAGGGCCACGGCCCGCTCGGCCTGGGCGGCGGCCTGCTCGAACCGGGCGGGCGTCCAGCCCGTCAACTCGCGCAGCGAGCCCATCTCGGGCAGGCGGAGGTCTTCGAGAAGCCCGCGCACGCCCAGGTACTCGTGGAACGTGAGCGGCGCGATGCGGATCAGCCCGGCCTCGTCCCCGCCACCCTCAGCCTGTGCCCCGGCCGCCGGTTTGGGCCGCACCGACTGGGCCGCCACGATGTAGTGGCGTCCCGGCAGGGCGGCCCGGCCCGACTCGAGCCATGCGGGCCAGTCTTCGGCGAGCTGGACTTCGTCGAGGAGGAGGTAGGCCGAGCTGGCCTGGCCCAGCACCACGTGCATCCACGCCTCAACGACGCGAGCGACCCCGGCCAGCCGGAATACCGGGTGGTCGAAGGGCACGTAGAGGAGTTGTTCGGGCGCTACCCCGCCGTACACGATCTCCTGGGCGGTCTGGGCGAGCAGGGCGCTCTTGCCCACCTTGCGCAGCCCCGAGAGCACGGTGAGGGTCGGTTGGGCCTGAGACAGGCCGTGCTGGACCGCGGCGAGGATGTCGCGAGGGGTCTCGGGCAGGTCGGGGACGGGCTTGCCCGACCACCAAGGGTTGACCTGGCGCAGTACGGCGAGGAGGCTGGGCTCGGCGGCGAATTCCAGGTGCATTGTGCTTTCGCCTCAAGATAAGTTCACTATGTTGACATAAAATAACGCAATCCGGTCACAAATGTCAACCAAACGCCGAGCCTGGCCCGGTTTCATATTGGGCCTCGGCCGTGACCGGAAGGGCTACTGCCCCTTTCCGCGAAGCACCGTGAGGTAATAGGGGTCGAATCGGAGCCGGTCGAGGGCGGTCTCGATGAGGCCCATGGCGTCGATGATGCGCACGGTGCTCTCGCCGACGGTGCCGATGCGCATGAGGCCTTGCTCGAGGAGGAGGGGTTCGAGCACCAGGAAGTCGCGTTCCGGCCCGGCGTAGCTGTGGAGCAGGCAGGGGGTCTCGACGAGGTCGCCGTGGCGGTCGATGCAGGAGGCGAAGGCGGTTTCGGTCTGGAGGTGGTAGCCTACGTTGGCGAGTTCCTCGACGGTGTGGCAGGTGGTGCAGGAACTGAGGGTGCAGCCGGCCATGACGATGAAGCCGCCGGCGGCGGCGAGCCGGAAGTACGGCGAGGTGACGCCGCAAGGGGTCGGCGAGCGGTGGTGGTCGCGGGTGAGGGGTTCGGCCTGTGCGCCGAGTGCGGCGCAGGAGTGGGTGGGATGGAGGCTTCTGACCGCGTCGGGGCGGCGCCGGAGGGTCTCGGGAATACGCCCGGTCCAGCACGGGGCGGTGCGCAGGTCGATACGGGGCGGATTCTGAGGGCTCAACTCGCGGTGGCCGGTCAGGGTGGGCACGAGGAGCGTGCCGGCCGGGCCCAAGGCGTCGAGTATGCCGTCGATCACGGCGTCCGCCCCGCCGTCCACCCAGCCGAAGCTCTTGAGCGAGCTATGCATAAGGAGGGCGGCCCCTTCGCCCACGCCGAGGCGGGCAAACCCGGCCGCGACGCCTGCGCGGTCAATGGCCATGTCAGTCCCCCTGTTTGTTCACGGAGCCGGCACGGCCCCGCGGCCTCTGGCGGTGTGCCGTGCGGAAAGACAGCATTCATCACGTGTCGAATGCGCTCGGAATACGGCAAAATCCCCCTGGCGCCCGCTCAGATGCGCACGTCGATGCGCGGCAGCAGCCCCTGATTCTGGCGGATGGCGATCACCTCGTCGCCGACGCGGATCGTCGCGCCGGACTCGTCGTCCTCGGCTGCATCCTCGCCGTTGAACCGGGCCGCGGCCAGTTCGGCGGCTTCTTCGAGCGAGTTGATGTACTGCCGGGTGCGGGTAGCGGCCAAGGCTGCGCCGCGGTCAACGACGAACTCGACCTCCCGGTTCCCGGCGCCCCCCTCGTCATCATCGGCGAACAGGCCCCGCTGTTCGGCGAGGCGCTCGCGCACCTGGTTCTGGGCCTCCTCGAGGGTGGGCACGATCCGCCGGGTGCCGTTGAAGTTCTTGTCGATCGCGCGAACCGCCAGCCCGGGAATCGACACGGTGCCTTCGCCGAACCCGATCTGGGGCGGCTCGGGTTTCTCGCGATTGAACAGGGCGGCCGCGGTGGGCTCGTCCTCGGAGTCAGAGGCCTGCCCCGGCAGGCTCGGCGTTCCGGCCCGTTCGCGGATCAGGGATCGCCCGCGCATCCCGAAGAGATCCGCAGTGTCCTGTCCAATCCGCAAACCCATGCGATTCGACCCTCCCACAAAACCGCGCATTATGCACTTTTCACCGCTTAAATTGTCCCACCAATTCGGGCCTTTTGTCAAGCGAATCGGACAACAAAACCGGATGTTTGCGCGTTTTTCTCGATATTCGCGGTCTCTCCCGCGGCTGACCGGCGAGGGCGCCGGTCCCACACTGGGCGGCGGTCGCACACGGCCCGCCGGTCCCACACGGGCCGAACCAGCTCTTGCCAAACGGGGTCTAACCGGATGAGAATGAACGCTCGACCGGCATGAAGGAGGACGGATCCATGGGCAAGAAGCGAACGGCCCTGATGATCGGGGCATTGGCCGTGCTGGTGCTGGTGGTGTCGTGCGGCCCGATGGACGGGGCGGGGCGCGCGTTCCGGGTGAAGGACGCGCCCGCTGAGGCGATTGTGGCGTACGACGCGGCGTTCGCGCCGTTGTCGCCGGCCCCCCAACCCGGCCGGGAGCGGCGCACCTTGGGGCAGGCGGACTACGGCGGGGCCGAGTCAAGCAATGCGCTGGGCTACGCCGAGGGCGCGGACAAGGGCGACGTGGCCCTCGGGACGATGGCGGCGGCGCAGCCGGATCGCTACCTGATCAAGAACGCCGCCATCGCCATCGAGGTGGAAGACGCGCGTGCGGCCTGCCAGGCCCTGATGACGGCCGTTGAGGGCGCGGGGGGCTACGTGGGCGAGTTGTCCGAGACCGTAAACGTGCTGGGCCAGCGCACGGTGACGCTCCAAATCCGCGTGCCGGCGGATCGGTTCGAGCAGACCATGCTCGATCTGGACGCCCTCGGGAAAGTGATGAACCGGCAGGTGAGGACGGAGGACGTCACCGAGGAGTTCGTGGATACGGAGGCGAAACTACGCAACCTGAAGCGCACCGAGGAACGCGTCCTCGACCACCTCAACCGGACGGGCGACCTCGAAGACATCGTGCTCATCGAGAAGGAGTTAAGCCGGTATCGCGAGGAGATCGAGCGGTTCGAGGGCCGGCTCCGGTTCCTCGAACACCGCGTTTCCTTCTCGACGATCCACGTGTCGCTCAAGGAGAAGCCGGGGCCGGAGCCGCTGGTGCCGCCCAAGAGCTTCAGCACGTCGCGGGTCGTGTCCGAGGCGGTGCGGGCGCTGATCGAGTTTGCCCAGCGGCTCTGGGTGAAGATCATCTGGATCGGCGTTTGGGCGCCGGTCTGGGCGCCGATCGGCGTGGTCTTCGTGATCCTTTGCCGGGTGCTGCGCCGCCGCCGGGTGGCGCGCCGGAAGCAGAAGAAAGAGCCGGGGGCGGCAGCGGGCTCGTAAGGGCCTGCCCGAGAGCGGGATACACGCACCGGAGGCCCCCGCGGACGGCCGTGGGGGCCTTCAACATGTCAGGTGCATGGCGATGGCTACATCGGCGCCTTGTTCGAGCAGGGCGTTGAAGGATTTGACGGCCTGGCCGGTGGGCTCGATGACGAGCGCGATGCCGGCGTCCTCGATGAAGCGGCGGGTGTCGTCGGGCACCTTCATGACGCCCATGGCGCCCGTGCCGATGACGAGGATCCCGGGGGCCTTCGAGACGAGTCCGGCGATGTCGTCGCGGGCAACGGAATGGCCCGCGATCCGCCGCCAGGAGGCCACCTCATCGCCGTAGAGGATG
>JAFGTL010000273.1 GCA_016934125.1 Candidatus Hydrogenedentota bacterium | reverse complement strand
ATCGTGACGGCAGGCGCGGCCCAGCGGCCCGGCGAATCGCGGCTCGGCCTCGTTCACCGCAACGTCGAGATCTTCCACAGCTTCTTCCCGCTGCTTTCGGACAACAATCCCAATGCGTTGTTCCTGATCGTCACCAACCCGGTTGACGTGATGACGCGGGTGGCCCTGCGGCTTTCGGGACTTCCCGCGAACCAGGTGTTCGGTTCGGGCACGGTGCTCGATACGGCCCGGTTCCGCACGCTGTTGAGCCACCATTTCGGGATCCAGGCCCGCCACGTGCACGCCTACGTCATCGGCGAACATGGGGACAGCGAGGTGCCGGTGTGGAGCCGGGCCACCATCGGGCCGTTTCACGTCGGCGAATACAGCCAGCTCCACCGGGTTGCCCTGACGCCCGACGACAAGGAGTCTATCAACCGCGCGATCCGCGAGGCGGCGTACAAGATCATCGAGCGGAAAGGCTCAACGCACTTCGCCATCGGGCTGGCCGCGGTGCGCCTCACCGAGGCGCTCTCCATCGAGCAGAAATCGATCTACACCGTGAGCCGGCGGTGTGAGGGCGCCCACGGAATCCGGGACGTGTGCCTCTCGCTGCCGACGCTCGTCAACCGGTATGGCGCCGAGGCGAACTGCGCGCTCGAGCTGTCCCGCGATGAAGCCGAGGCCCTCATCCGGAGCGCCGAGGTGCTCGATCAGGTGTATCGCCAGTTGGGCCTGGGTGACTGAACCGCGCCGCCGCCCGTCAGAACAGATCGAGTTGGCTCGCGCTGGGCTTGCTCCGGCGTCGCGGCCCGGTTCCCGTGCGGCGGTCGAGGAGCCGTTCGGCGATCTCCTGGAGGAAGGGGGACGGCCCGGTTGGGCGCACCTGGCCGCGCCACAGGCGTTTCCGGGCGTGGGACAGAATCAGGCGGCGTTTGGCGCGCGTCATGCCGACGTAAAACAGGCGGCGTTCCTCCTCGGCGGCTTCGCGGGGCAGGCGGCCGCCCCAGGACAGCGGCAGGAGTCCTTCCTCGCACCCCACGATGAAGACCACGTCGAATTCGAGGCCTTTTGCCGCATGGAGCGTGAGCAGGGAGACGCGATCGGCCCGGGGATCCCACGAATCGAGTTCGGCGCCCAAGGCCAGTTCATCGAGGAAACGGGCGCAATCGCCCCCGCACTGGACGGCCAAGGGTTCGAGCAGCGCCAGCGCCGCGGCCACCTGCGTCGCCAGGCCGCCATCCCTTTCGGGGGCGTCCGCGGGGCCGGACTCGTGAAACTGCCAGTCCGGGCCGAGCCGCTCCGGCGCGGCGTCGGCGGCCTGGAGGAGGCGTTCGGCCGCAGCGTGGAGACGCGCGTGGACGGGGCCGTCGCCGCCGTCGGCGCGGAGCAAGGCGGCCAGTTGGCGGGCCGTGGGCTCGTCGGAGAGGGCCCGGTGCGACCGCCGCTGGAAGGGGATGCCGGATCGGGCCAGGGCCTCGGCGAGCGGCCCGGCCTGGGCGTCGGTTCGATACAGCACCGCGATGTCCGAGAAGGCCAGTTCGACGCCGTCCTGTCCTTCGCTGCGGCCCGAGTCGAGCGAGAAGAAGCTGTGGCCGCCGATGATCTGTTCGGTGGTGTGGACGACGAACTCGGCCTCGGCCTTGTCGGTGGGCGCGTCGTGGATGATCACGCGATCGGGCGTGTCGAGCAGGGCTTCGAGCCGGCGCTCCTCGGGACGGCCTTCTGTGATGACTTGGCCCGAGGCATCGAGGATCGTCCGCGGACACCGATAGCTGTGCATGAGGCCGATGACGCGCGCCGCGGGGTAGTCCTGTTCGAAGCGGCGGAAGAGGGCGACGTCGGCCCCGCGGAATCCGTAGATGGCCTGATCGGGATCGCCGATAGCGGTCAGGTTGCCGTCGTCCGGGGCAAGCAGGCGAACAAGGCGGTATTGGAGGGCGTTGATGTCCTGGTACTCGTCGATGCAGATCCAGGGGAACCGGTGGCGGTAGTCGGCGACGAGATCTTCGTGCTGTTCGAGCAACTCGACCGGGAGCTTGAGCAGATCCTCGAAATCGAGTAACCCATTGGCACGAAGCGCCTTATCGTATGCGGCAAGCGCCATTCCGTCCTCGGTGTCCGCTTCGGGCGCGACGCCGGTGCGTTTCATCTCGGCGATGCGCCGCAGGCGGCGGGCCGCGCTCCGCTCGGAGACTCCCAGCGTCCGCGCCAGGAGCGCATGCCGTTCCGCATCGCCCGCCACGGCGAAATCCGCCGGCAGGCCCAGGCACTCCGTCTGATCGCGGAGCATCTCTAGGCCCAGGCCGTGGAACGTGCGTATCCGCACGGCGTCCGCGGCGTCCGGGGCCAGCCGGTGAAGGCGTTCGGCCATCTCGCCGGCGGCACGGCGCGTGAAGGTGACGGCCAGACAGGCCTCGGGCGCCACGCCGCGGCGATGGATGGCATAGGCCAGCCGGTGGGTGATGGTACGCGTCTTGCCCGTGCCCGGCCCGGCGACGATCAGGAGCGGCCCGCCCTCATACGTGACAGCCGCCTGTTGCCCGGCATCGAGCCCGTCGAGAAGGGGGTCGGCGCTCGCCGGACGGCGCGGCGAGGGCGCGGCCTGCGGGCCGCCATACGGGGCCGGCCCGGGCTCCGCGGCGGCCGGGGCGGCGGGCGCATCCTGTGCGGGCGGGCAGGGCGCGGGGCTGGATTCCAGCGGAAACAGCAGGCCCGTGGACGGCTCCGATTCGAGCTCTTCCGGCGTGAACAGCCGGATGAAGCCGAACTCGCCGTCGAATCCGGCCTCCCGGATTACGCGCCCGGCGCGCATGCGGCGGATGGATTCCGCGAGCACGGGGGAGGCGTGCCGCTCGATCTCGTCGATGGGGGTGTGTTCGAGAAAGGGCAATTCCGGCCCGAACCGGGCCAGAATCTGCTCGTAGATGCGGCCAATCCGCTTGCTGCCCGGGCCGACGCCTTCGAGTTCGGACAGAATCTCGGGCAGTGGAATCAGACTGCGGAAGGGATCGACGTGGGTGCGGCGGCCGCCCTCGGGGCGATCGGCCAGTTCCTCGACGCGGTACATGACGCCGATGGTGAGGGGCTTGCCGCAGGCCGGACACACGCCGTTGCGGGCGCGCGTATCCGCGGGGGCCAGGCGGACGCCGCATTTGCGATGGCCGTCCAGGTGGTACTTGCCCTTCTCGGGGTAGAACTCGACGGTGCCCGCGTATTGGGCGCCGGTTTCGAGGGCGTGGCGCATGGCGAAGTAGTCGGGGGCGCAATCGAAGACGCAGGCGTTCCGGCCGAGGTTGGGTGGGGAATGGGCGTCGGAATTCGACACGAGCCGGTAGCGATCGAGCGAGGACAGGCGCCAATTCATGGGGGGATCCGACGAGAGGCCCGTTTCGACGGCGAACACGTGCCGGGCTAGGTCGCGGTAGCAGTCCTCGATGCTGTCGAATCCGGATTTCGAGCCGAGCGCGGAGAACCAGGGCGTCCAGATATGGGCGGGCACCAGGTAGGCGCCGGGCCCGGATTCGAGGACGATTTCGAGCAGGTCGCGCGAGTCCAGGCCGAGGATAGGGCGGCCGTCTGCGGCCAGGTTGCCGATCCGGGCCAATGACGCGGTGAGGCGTTCGACGTGTTCGAAATCGGGGGCGTAGATGACGT
>JAFGTL010000272.1 GCA_016934125.1 Candidatus Hydrogenedentota bacterium | reverse complement strand
CGAGGGCCTCGAGGTGTTTCGGGTGATCCTCCTCGTTGAAGGGTTCCCAGTATTCGACGCGGAGGTTGCCGGGCGGCGCGTAGCGTTCGACTAGCCGGGCGCAGGCTTCGGCATAGACGGGGAACTCCTCCTCGACGAAACGTCCATCCTGGACAGGCAGCGAGAGGCGGTGGATGCCGAAGAGCAGACGCTGGACACCCCACACGGTTCGGGCCTTCTCGACGGCTTCGTCGAGCGTGGCGAATGTCTCATCCGTCCATGCGGCCGACTCGCGGTAGTCGAGCGACGCGTTCGGCACCTGGAAGCGCATCATGGCGACGTGGAGGCCGGCCACGGCCTCATCGAAATCGGGGCGGCCGAGGAGCATATCTTCGGATCGGTTGACGTTGACGCCCGCGAAACACGCAGGCACAGGGGCCAGGGGCCGCCCGGGATCCACCGTAACGCTCCATGCGGAATCAGCCGGTTCCGCGCCCGCCACCGCGAGGCCGGTGCAACAGACAGCGAGGGCAATCGCGGACAGGACGTGCCTTCTCATACTCCCCTCCCCCATGTTCAAGCCAACGGGCGCATGCCGCCCGAATGTGCGTCACGGTTCTGTCGAGCGGTAGATCGCGGCGACCTGCTCAGGGGAAAGGGCCTCGGCGTAGAATGCGAAATCGTCGAGTTTGCCGAGGAAGTGCTCTCCGCCGCCGAATAGGGGATTGAAGCCGACGCCGATCTCGGTGCTCGCCGAGAGCACCTGTTCGGGCACCTGAACCGATTGGGCGCGTTCGCCGTTGATGTAGAGCGTAAGGTCGGTGCCGGACTTCACGGCGGCCACGTGCACCCATTCGCCGGGTGCGAGGGGCACGCCCGGGGTGCTGTAGAAGTTGCCGGCCTCGATCCGCGCGCTCAGTCTGCCTTTCTGAAGCGTAACGCGCAGGGGATCGTCGGCGGGCACACACCAGGCCGAGAATACTTGCTGCATGCCGTCGGTTGGGGGGCCTTCCGGGCACACCCAGGCGTGCATCGAGTAGTCCGCGTCGGGAAAGAAGGGCAGGCGGAAGCGAAGCCCGCTCGTCTTCCCGTCAAAGGCGGTTGCCCGGCCTTCTACGCCGGCCCGATTGGGCGCGGGCGTGAGCCCCTGCTCGTGGGAGCGTTCGCCGAACCGGGGCGTGCCGTCGCCGTCGAGCGGGGCGGCGGCCATGAGGCCGTGTTCGCCGATGGCCAGGAGGCCCGTCGAGGCGGCGGGATCGAGCGTGAAGGAGCGGGGGCCGCCTTCGTTGTCGGTGGCGCCGGCCTGGTTCGAGCCGACGACTTTCCAGTAGTAGGTTCCGTCCCGATCGAGGCCGTCGCGCACGACGACGTGGTGCCCTTCGAGGGGCGATAGGCGCACGGCCACATCCTGGAATGCCGGATCCCGGGCGATGAGGAGTTCGAGGGTGCCGAGGAGCGGGCCGCGCCTTGTCCAGCGGAACAGGACGGGGCCGGGCGTCCCGACGGCGCCGTTCTCGGGCAACTGGAGCGCTACCGGCGCGGGGGGCACGTTGGCCGCGGGCAGCCAAGCGACGTAATCGGTGCCGTGGACGCCGGCATGGGCGAAGTCGCAGAGGACAAGGGGGGTGCCGTCGGCGGCGGAAGTCTTCCACAGCGCCAAGGGCAGGAAGCGGCCGGGGGCGCGAGTGGATGGGGCGTCGGCCCGGACGAGGCGGAGCGCGCCCATGTCGATGGCGGGGAGTGCGGCCGTCTCGACGGGGTTGTAGTAGGGATCGAAGGCCAGGAGCAGCGGCCCGGCGAAGACGGCGGCGCGGCCGTGGCGGGAGCCTTGTCCGGCCCAGTGCCGCGGGGCCATGTCGAAGGACAGGGCGATCCGATCGCCGGGGCGCCAGGTGCGGTCGAGAGCCAGATAGGTGCCGGGCCGGGGCGTGTCGCCGGCTGGTTGCCCATTGATCTGGACGGTGGCGTTCCGCGCCCATTCGGGGATGCGCACCTTGAGGGTAAACCGCCGCTCGGTGTCCGGCGTCACGGCGATGGTGACGGCCCCGTCGACGGGATACCGGGTGTCCTGGGCGATCTCGACGTTGCCGCCGGCCAGCGGCACAACGGCCGTGGAGGGGCCGTAGAAGTTGACGGCGAGGCCCGCGTCATCCTGTGTGACGGCCCATTCGCTCAGCATGCCGAGGCCGCGGGGGGCGTTGACGGAACAGCAGTTGAGCTCGGGGGTGCCGGGGCGGAACTGGAAACGGATGTGATGGAAGGAGGGGATACGGATGCCGTTGATCGGCGTGTCATACGTCCACCAGCTTCCGGAGGGATGCTGGGCGGCGAGCACCTGGTTCCAGGTGGTGAGTTCGAGTTCGTCGGCGACGCGGGCATCGCCGGTGAGCCGGAGCACGTCGATGGTGAGGGCCTCCCAGGCGACGGAGCAACAGGTTTCGATGGCGCCCTCGTCGTAGATGGTGCCGTGGGCGCACTCATGGGTGGAGAAAGCGCCCGAGGGATGGCGGTCGCAGTCGCGGATGCTCTCCCACAGGGAGATGGCGGCCTGCTTGTATCGCTCGTCGCCCGTGATGCGGAACAACTCGACAATGCCCTGGACGATATGGAGGCTCTCCCACCGGGTGCCGCCGCCGGGCAGTTGGTGGTAGGGGACGCCTTTGGCGCCGAGCCGGAGCCAGTCGCCGTCCTTCTCCATGTCTTCCTCGATACGTTGCATGAGCCGGCGGTAGCGGGGATTGCCGGTTCGGCGGACGAGGTCGCCGAACACATGGAGCACGGCCAGGTTGATCTGGGGCGTGCCGGCGTCGATGGGGCGGCGGGCGCCTTCGGCGTAGATGTCGCAGATGCAGTCCGCGGCGCGGATCGCGCAGTCCAAGGCGGCGGGATCGCCGGAGTGATCGTGCCACATGAGGAGGCCCAGCATGCAGTGGTAGTGGCCCCAGAGATCCCAGTGGCCAAGGAGGCGTTCGTGTTCGGGCCAGGGGCCGAGGTAGCCGTCGTCGGCCTGGCACGCAATGAGGGCCTTAACGAAGGAGGCGACATGGGGTTCGAGGCGCGGATCGTCGGACATGCGCAGGGCCTGTACGGCGGAGATGAGGTATTTCCCCGCGAACTCGCCCGCCCAGGGCACGGGGGTATCGTAGGGGAGGTGGCGATCGCGGCGGTGGAACATTTCGATGAGGCCGGGGTTGGCGTCGGGCGCCCGGAGAAGCCAGTTATCGACGTTGGCCTGAATGCGCCGGCCCAGTTCGCCGTCAAAGCGCCATTGTCCATCCAGGATCGAATCCATTGTCAGGCTCCCTCGTTCCGCGTCGGCGGCGGGTGCCGCGGCAGTACACACAGCCGTCAGGACGGCCGCAAGGCCGATGGCGTTGGCAATCGCCATGATTCCATTCTCCTTTGGCACCGGCACGGGGGTGCTAGGCGCCGTAGATCCCGAGCGGCTTGTTGGTTTTCCAGTTGCCTTCCGTGAAGTCGGGGACGTCCACCATGGCGTTGTTGGCGGCCACGGACTGGATGGAGAGCGGGACAATGACGCTCCAGGTGGCCGCGTCGTAGACATCCTGGGGCGTTTGGGTGCGGTTGCGGACGGCTTTGACGAATTCGTAGATGGTGATGTAGTCGGAGCCGCCGTGGCCGCCGTTCTTGGCGGCCTCTTCCTGGAGGTCTGTCCAGAGGGGATGGGCGTATCGCTCGAGGTAGGGGGCGAACGGCTCGTACTGATCCGGCTTGGGCGACACGCTCTCGAGGTAGATCTGGCCGCCGCCGTGGCCCATGTGGATGCCCTTGGTGCCCTGCAGGCGCAGGATGAGGTCGTAGGGCCTCGGGGAGATGGTGTCGAAATAGAGGGTGACGGTGAGGCCGTTGGCCGTCTCGATCAGGCAGGTGTTGACGTCGCCGAGGGCATACTCTCGCGTGGCGAGGGGGTGGTCGGCGCCGAACTTCGCGGCGGCGTATGCGTTCAGGCCGCGGGACTTGGTGCTCATGCTGACGAGGCGGGTGAAGCGATCGCCGCGGTTGATGTTGAACCACTGGGCGATGGGGCCGATGGGGTGGGTGGGGTAGAGATTGCCGTTCTTGGCGGCGCAGTTCTCGCCGCGCCAGGTGAGGTGGCCGTCGTCGGTGAAGTCCAGGAACCGGCAGTCGTGCTGGTAGCCGCCTTCGGCGTGGATCAGTTCGCCGAACACGCCTTCCCGCACCATGCGGAGCAGGGCGAGCACGTTCTGGAAGTAGCAGACGTTCTCGAGCATCATGCAGGGCATGCCGGTTTCTTCCGAGGTGCGCACCAGATCCCAGCACTCGTCGACGGTAACCGCGGCGGGCACTTCGGTGCCGATGTACTTGCCGGCGCGCATGGCGGCCACGGACACGGGCGCGTGCCACTTCCAGGTGGTGGCGCCGATCACGGCGTCGAGATCGTCGCGGGCGACGAGGTTCTCGAAGTCGCGCTCGCCGTTCGTGTAGGCCTGGGGCCGCGTGCCGCGGGCGGCCTCGACGAGGGCCTGGGCGCGAGTGGTGCGCTCTTCGATGAGATCGCCAACGGCGAGCACCTCGACGCCGGGGAGTTGCAGGGCGGTTCGGAGGAGGCCGGTGCCGCGGCTGCCCACGCCGACGATGCCGAGGCGAACCGGGCCGGGCGCGGCGGCCGACGCGGTGTGCGCGCCCGAGAGCGCGGTGGCGGCGCCTACGGCGGCGCCGGCGCGGATGAATCCCCTTCTCGAAATCGGCTGTAGCGTGCTCATGATGTCTCCCCCACTCCGTGGCGCCGGCATGCGTCGCGTTCAGCGCAGATCGGACGGCTCGGGCAATGAATCCCATTCGGGAATGTCGACGAGAAAGATGTCTTCGGTCTGGTTCCGGCTCGAATTGAACACGACGGCCGCGCCGTCGGGCGTGAACGAGGGATGCGGGTGTGTGCCGAAGCCTTCGCCGTTGTGGCCCTGGGTGAGGAGGCGGCGCTCGCCGGTATCGATGCGGATGAGCCAGATGTTGCGCTGTTGATCGTCGGCCACGGCCCAGTGGCGGTCGGGGCTGCCGTGGACGTGCCAGGCGGGAAACCGGCTGTGCTCGGTGGCGGCGCCGGTGGCGAGGTCGGCGCTGATGACGCCGTGGGGCTGACGGCGGTGGGCATCGTCGTAAGGCCATACCGTGAAGATGGCGCGGTCGGCCCCCCACCAGACTTCGTGGGTTACCCATTCATCGTAGGTTTCTTTGTAGAAGGGGCCGAGTTCGGAGCCGTCGACGCGGACAACCCACATCCGCTGGGGCGCGTCGCCGCCGGTTTCGTGGCAGAACATGATCAATCCGGGGGTGATGGGGTTGGCCTGGATGTGGCCGACGCGGAAGTTGACGCGTACGACGGTGGAATACCCGCCGGCGTCGAGGTCGAGGGCCACGATGCCCCAGGATGCGTCGGGCTCGAAGGTGGCGCCGAAGTAGACGCGGCGCTCGTCGGCATCGAGCGACATGCTGATCGGGTGCAGTCCGTCCAGGCCGTCGAAGTGCCCGAGGGCCTCCACCTTGGGCGTTCCATCAAAGGAATCCGCGACGGTGGTGACGTACAGGCCGTCGCCGGCCCGCAGATAGAGGCGGCCGTCCTCACGCGACAGTGTCCAGTTATCCGGGTGGGGCAGATCGCCGTCGGGGGCGGGCACGAGGCAGCGGACGACGCCCGTGTCCATCTGGAGGGCATGGGGCAAGCGAGCGGAGCCCGTTCGATCGGAGTTGAACACGAGATGCCCGGATTGGGGCGTCCACATGGGGTGAGTCTGGTAGATAAGGTCGTCCCGGGCGGGGCCGGGCGTGAGCACGCGAACGTGCGCGCCCGTGACGGAATCGCGGTAGTCCATAGGGCTCCTTTCGCTGCCCGCTGTTGTGTCCGGTTCGGCCCACACGCAGGCAGAAACGGCCAGTGAATCGGGTTCTAACTCACTGGCCGCAAGAGGCTTATGTGGAACCACCGGACAACACGAGGACAAGGCGCGCCGCCGAGTTCATCATCGGCCGGGCGTCTGCCCCGAGCGGGTTACTGCTGGGCCGCCTCCGTCTCGTGTGGGACAATGTGGATCTCGACGCGGCGGTTCATGACGCGGCCGCTCTCGGTGTTGTTGTCGCCGACGGGCTTCGAGGAGCCCATGCCCATGGCATAGAGGCGCGACGCGGCGACGCCGTTGGCGACGAGCTCGTTACGCACGACCTCGGCGCGGCGCTGGGACAACTCGAAGTTCGCTTTGTCGTCGCCTTCGCTGCTGGTGTGCCCCTGGATGTAGCAGTCGGATTCAGGGTATTCCTTGAGGATCGCGGCGACTTCCTTCATTTTGGCCGCGCCGGCGGGACTCAACGCCGAGGAACCGACGGTGAACAGGACCTCGCTTTGGATGGACACGCGCAGGGCGGGCTTCTCTTCGCCTTGCGGGGCAGGGGCGGGTTCGCCCTCGGCCGGAGGCGGCACGGGCTGGGACAGGATGACGGTTTCCTGTTGGGCCTCGACGTTCTCGATGCGGTCGAAGGCCTCCTTCTGGCGCTTGAGCATGTGGCCGACGCCGGCACCGACGGCGCCACCGACTGCGGCGCCGATGAGGGCGCCCCGGCCCGGGTTGTCCTTATCGAGCAAGGCGCCGGCGCCGGCGCCCACGGCCGTTCCTACAACGGCGCCGGTGGCAGTTCGGTGCTCGTTTGCCGTCTGGCAACCGCCCACGGCAAGCACCATCGCAATGGCGACTGTCCAGCATGTGAACCGGTGAGCGCGTCTCATGGCTGCATCTCCTCGTTGATCCGGCCCTAGCGGACGCGCAGGGCCATGCATCCAACTGCCGCCGCGTCGTCGCGTGCTCGCGCGGGGGCCCAAAGTGCTTTTCATTTCACGGGTTATACTGTACGCCTGTTATCCGCTTTTTTCAATGAGCGGCCGCGCGCGACAGGCTGCGCCACGGCGCGGATTGGCCCTCCTTGACCACGCGGATTGGGTTGAGGCACTGTATGTATCCGTCGTTCTGCTAGACGACGAACGCGGGGCTCTATTCATCGGATGACGGGAACCGGCACAGACAAGAACCGGCAGGCGGGGCTCGTGGCTGTCCTGGCCGTGCTCGTGGCGGCCTGGGCGGGGGCCGCGGAGACGTTCCACGAGGCGCCCATGCTGGCCGAGAAGGTGGCGGCGGGCGAACTGCCGCCGGTCGAGGAGCGGCTGCCGGCCGATCCGTTGGTGGTGGAGCCGGTGGAACGCATCGGCACGTATGGGGGCACGTGGCGCCGGCTGGCGTTGGGCGGGGCGGACGTGCAACTGACTGCGCGCATGGGGTACGACCCCCTTGTCCGGTGGGATCGGACGGGGCAAGGGGTGGCGCCGGGGCTGGCGGCGAGCTGGGACATTCTCGATGAGGGGCGGACGTATGTGTTCCGTCTACGCACGGGGCTGAAGTGGTCGGACGGTCACCCGCTGACGGCGGCGGATTTCATGTTCTATTACGAGGACGTGCTGTGCAATGAGGAACTGTCGCCGGTGTTTCCGGCGTGGCTCACGGTGGGCGGGCAGCCGGTGAAGATGTCGGCGCCGGACGCCCGTACGCTCGAGTTCCGGTTCGCGGAGCCGTTGGGGGTGTTTCCGGGGTTGCTCGCCTATCAGGGGAACGGCATCTTGATGCCAAAGCACTACCTGAGCCGGTTCCATCCGCGATACGCCGACGAGGCGGATCTCGAGCGGGAGATGAAGGAACACGAGTTGAGCCTGTGGCAGCAACTGTTCTGGCGAAAGGCGAACCAGAACGAGAATCCGGAGTTGCCCACGTGGAAGCCGTTCCGAATCGTCGTACCGCCGCCGGCCAACCGGATGATCGCCGAGCGGAACCCGTTCTACTGGAAGGTGGATCCGGCAGGCAATCAACTCCCCTACATCGATCGGATCGCGTTCACGGATGTGCAGAACAACGAAGTGATCACGATGAAGGCCATGGCCGGGGAGGTGGACTTCCAGGCGCGGCGGGTGGACGCGTCGAACTACGCGTTGTTCGTAGAGAACAGCGAACCGGGCGGCTACCGGGTGATGCGCGACCTCGCGCCGGACACGGTGGCGTTGTACGTGAACCAGTGCAGCAAGGATGCCGAGCTGCGCGCCCTGCTCCAGGACAGGCGATTCCGGATCGCGTTGTCGCTGGCGATTGACCGCGAGGAACTCATCTTCCTGCTGTATTCGGGCATGGCGGTGCCGTCGCGGGGCGTGATCTCGCCGATGGATCCGCATTACCGGCCCGAATTCGACGCGAAATACCTGAACTACGATCCGGAGCGGGCGAACGCCCTGCTGGACGAGATCGGGATGGTGCGGGGGCGGGGCGGGCTGCGCCGGATGCCGCCGCGGGAAGGGAAGCCGGCGGATCGGCCGTTCCGGCAGATTTTGAACGTGTATCCGTCGGAGGCGGGCACGAGTTCGGATCTGTGGCAGCTTGTGGCAGACTACTTCCGCGAGGTGGGGCTGGATTTCGTGATCAAGATCGACGCGGGATCGCTGAGCGTTCTCCAGATCCGGAACGGGAACAGCGATTTCTGGGCCTACCAGCAGCCGGGACTCCAGTGGGAGGTGGATCCGAAATGGCATCTCCCGCTGACGAGCACGAGCTACTTCGCGCCGCTGTATGGGCGGTACCAGGGATCGAACGGCAAAGATCGGCTCGGCGTGAAACCCTCGGCGGAGTGGCAGCAAATGCTGGATTGGTATTCCGAGATGAGCCGGATCGTGGGCGACACGGAGCGGAAGCGGGAGTTGGGCCACCGGATCCTGCGGCAGTGGGCGGAGGAATGCTACGTAGTCGGCATCTGCCGCCAGGAACTGCTGACGATCGTGTCGAACCGGTTTCATAATGTGCCGGAGCACATCATCCACGACTGGCGCCTGTACACGCCGGGGTACATCGGTATCGAGCAGTTCTACATGGACGGCGGGGAATAGGGCGGCCGGCATCGAGGCAGGCGCTCCCGCTCATCGTGAGGCTTACGGGACGAGTCAAGCCTGGGGCCGTTGAACTTCCGGCGCGGGTGTGCTATATGAAAGCCGCTAGGGAGATATTGGGGCTCGTGTGGGGACAACACAAGAAAGGAGAAACTCATGACGTTCATCTGTGATTGGCTTAGCTCTATGGGGCAGTTCCTGTTTGGCGAACTGGATCTTGAGAGCATCCCCATCGTCAGCAACATCGTCGGCGCATTCTACTACTTCTTCGTCGTGCTTTTCGGCTGCATGTGACGAGTCGAGTCTCGTCGTTTTCGCGGCCTGACAGCAATCGAGGCCGTCTGCCTTGGGGCAGGCGGCCTCGCCTTCTCCCCGCGCTTGCGCGCGAACCCGGGCCTGGATCCGCGTTGACCTTCCTGACACGGGTGTGCTATATGGAATCTGGTAGGGATACGTTCGGGCTCATGTGGGGTCACTACAAGAAAGGAGTAACTCATGACGTTCATCTGTGATTGGCTTAGCTCTATCGGGGACTTCCTGTTTGATGACTTGGGGCTTGGTGAGATCCCCATCGTCAGCAACATCGCGTACGCCTTCTACTACTTCTTCTTCTTCCTTTTTGGCTGCATGTGACGAGCCGAGCCTCGGCATTGCCGAGGCCCGAAAGCGATCAGACGCCGCTTGCCTCAGGGCAGGCGGCGTCGTTCTCTTTGTTGGGCAACTGCCCGGCGGTTCGGGCTGGGGGGGTATGGGCTCGGGGCATTGATCTTTCTCACTCCGGGTGGTATACAGACGGGGACAAAGAAACCTGGGGCTTGTGCCGAACCGGCACGTTAAGGGAGGGCTCCTAAGATGATCGTCTGCGATTGGCTTCGCTCTATCGGGGACTACCTATTCGGTGACTTGGGACT
>JAFGTL010000271.1 GCA_016934125.1 Candidatus Hydrogenedentota bacterium | reverse complement strand
GTAGCGCCGGCGCGTCACGGGGCGTCCGCGCACGGCGTCCTACGCGTCCACGGCGTCCACGGCCGCGATGGCCGTCATGTTGATCACGTCGGCTTCGTTGAATCCACCGAACTGGAGCACGTGAACCGGCTTGCGCATGCCGAGCAGAATCGGGCCGACGGCCTCCGCGCCGCCCAGCCGCTGCACCAGCTTCACCGCCGCGTTGCTGGAGGACAGGCACGGGAAGATCAGCACATTGGCCCCGCCTTTCAGTGTGCTGAACGGGAAGCTCTCCGCGAGTATCTCCGGGCTTACGGCCGTGTCGGCCTGCATCTCTCCGTCAATCATCACATTCGGATCGCGCTGCCGCACCAACTCGACCGCCGCACGCATCTTCTCCGACTCCGGATACCGCGTGCCGCCGAAATTCGAGAACGACACCATCGCGATCCGCGGCTCGATGTTGAACCGCCGCACCGCCTCGGCGCACAGCAACGCAATATCGGCCAGCTCTTCCGCCGTCGGCTGCACATTCATCGTCACGTCCGCGAAGAAGTAGTACTCCTCCTTCGTCGCCATCATGTACATGCCCGCGGCCCGCTCGATGCCCGGCCGCGTCCCGATGATCTGCAGCGCGGGCCGGATCGTGTCCGGGTAGTTGCTCGTCAACCCCGATACCATCCCGTCGGCGTCCCCGAGATGCACCATCATCGCGCCGAAGTAATTGCGCAGGATCATCAGTTCGTGCGCCAGCTCCCGCGTCACGCCCTTCCGTTGGCGCAGCCGGTAGAGCTCCTCCTCATATCGATCGTGCCGATCCGTGTCACGCGGATCGATGATGTCGATGCCCCCCCGCAGGCTCAGGCCCATCTCCTCGATCATCGCCTCGATGCGCGCTTTCGGCCCGAGCAGGATCGGGTGCGCCATGCCCTCGTCGAGCACCGTCTCGCAGGCCTTGAGGATCGGCGCGTGATCCCCTTCCGGATACACGATGCGCTTCGGCGCCTTGCGGGCCTTGTTCACCATGATCCGCATCGCTTTGCGCGCATACCCCAGCCGCGCCTCGAGCCCCTCGCGGTACGCCTCGATGTCCAGATCGAGTTGCGCCACGCCCGATTCCACCGCGGCCTGCGCCACCGCCGACGCCTCCCAGATCAACACACGCGGATCGAAGGGCTTTGGAATGATGTAGTCCGGCCCGAACTGGAGGTTGTCCACCCGGTAGGCCTGCATGACTTGATAGGGCACGGGCTGCCGGGCCAGATCGGCCAGCGCGTGGGCCGCGGCGATCTTCATCTCGTCATTGATCGCCCGGGCGCGCACATCGAGGGCCCCCCGGAAGATGAAGGGGAATCCGAGCACGTTGTTGACTTGGTTCGGATAGTCGCTGCGCCCCGTGGCCATGATGATGTCGTCGCGCACGGCCTTGGCATCTTCATAGTGGATCTCGGGATCCGGGTTGGCCATCGCGAAGATGATCGGCCGCTCCGCCATCGAACGCACCATGTCCGGCGTCACCGTGTCGGCCACCGACACACCCGCGAACACGTCCGCGCCCTGCATAGCGTCCGCGAGGTGGCGGGCGTCCGTGTCCACGGCGAAGTGCTCCTTATATGGATTCATCCGCTCGGTGCGTCCCTTGTGGATGACGCCCGAGCTGTCGCACAGAATGAGGTTCTCCGGCCGCACCCCAAGTGTCACGTAGAACTTCGCGCACGCGATGCCCGCCGCGCCCGCCCCGTTGAACACGACCTTCACGTCTTCGATGCGTTTGCCGGCCAGTTCGAGCGCGTTCAGCAGGCCCGCCCCGGAGATGATGGCCGTTCCGTGCTGATCGTCGTGAAACACCGGGATCCCCATCTCCGCCTTGAGCCGTTCCTCAATGTAGAAACACTCCGGCGCCTTGATGTCTTCGAGGTTGATCCCGCCGAACGTGGGCTCCATGAGCTTGACGGCCTGGATGAGTTCGTCCGGATCGTGCGTATCGAGCTCGATGTCGAACACGTCAATATCCGCGAACCGCTTGAACAACACCCCCTTGCCTTCCATCACCGGCTTGCCCGCCAGCGCCCCGATGTCGCCCAACCCCAGCACCGCCGTGCCGTTGCTCACCACCGCCACCAGGTTGCCCCGGGCCGTGTACTCGAACGCGGCCTCCGGCGTTTGCTCAATCACCCGGCACGGCTCCGCCACGCCGGGCGTATACGCCATCGCGAGATCCCGCTGCGTCCGGCACGGTTTCGTCGCCACCACCTCGATCTTGCCGCGGCGGCGGGTTCCGTCCTCGCTTCCGCTGTGATACTTCAGCGCATCGCCTCGTGAGATCATGCCTTCTCCATCCCACGGCCTCTGGCCGCAATCAGTGTCCATTCACGCCCGCCCAGAGGGGCGTGCGTATCGTGTTGGAATAGCGTTCAACGGCCCGCCGGGAGCGGCTTGGACAGGCCTTCTCAGGCGCGGAGGCTCCCGGAGCGCGTCATTATATCCGTTTTGCCTGGAGCCCGCCAGTTCACTCCGCTTATTGCCGCGCGGGGTTGGCGAAGATCTGCGACGGCCCTGCCCGCCGTGCCTGGCAAACGTCGACTCCCGTTGCTACACTCATGTGCGTACGCAACGCGCCGCTGCAGCGGCCTGTCGATGGGAGGTGTCCATGAGACGACGCAGCTTCCTCAAGAACGTCGGCGGCGTGGCGGCCACTGTGGCCGGCGCGCAGATCGCCCAAGAACGAACCCCCGCCGAGCCCGGTGCCACGGCCGCGGCCGAATGTCCTGCAGGCCCCTTTGCGGCCCGCGCCGAACGGCGAGGCCCGCTCTCCATCAAGGTGGGCCCGATTCGCGTCGTCATGCGCGGCCCTATGTTCCCTGGACTCGCCCGATTCGCGGACGGATCCATCATGGTGTTCGCTCAGGCCGTCGAGGAGGGCGGGCCGCTCACGGCCATTCGCTCCGAGGATGGCGGAGACTCCTGGAAAGCGTGCGATGCCGGTGTCGACGGCCTTGGACTCAACACGCTGCAACTGAACGGCGGGCCGGCCCTCTCCACCCACTACGACACCAAGCCCATCGACGGTGAGCCGGGTTGGCGCTCCACCCGCCGCTGGGAGTCCGGCGATTCGTGGCGCACCCTCCACGGGCCCCTCGAAGATGGCAGGCTGTTTCTGCCCCCCGAGGAGTTCGACGCGGGCGAGTGGCAGTGGTTCCACGGCAATACGCTCGAAATGCCCGACGGCCACCTCCTCGCCGCCATGCAGGGCATCTATGCCCCCAGCCGCTTCCGGACATTCATCGCCAAGTCTACCGACCGCGGCAGAACCTGGCGGTTCCTGGCGCACGTCGCCTCGCTCGAAACGCTTGACGATCCGGAGCGTGCCGCCACCCGCGCCGGCTGGTGCCTGTGGGGGCCGTGCGAACCGTCCATCGCCCACCTGGGCGGTGGTGCGCTCATCTGCGTCATGCGGCTCGTGAACGACGATCACCAGCCTCTGCTGGCCGAGCCGCGCGAAACCTACCGCGACCTCTCGTACACCGTCCCCGGCGACGGCATCCACCCCGGCACCCTTCCGGCGGATCGCTACTATGAGCCCGGGCCCTCGAGCGCACCGATCGTCCTCTCGTTCTCCCACGACGCCGGCGCCACCTGGACTGCGGCCCGGCCGATGCGCCAAGCCCGGGGGTGTTTTCCCCGCCTCGCCTGGAGCAGCGGGGTGCTCGCGCTCACTTACGGCGGACTTGCCTACCCACGGTGGGGGAATTGCATCGGTTTCAGCACGGACGGGGGAAAAACGTGGTGCGACGAGATCAACTTCGGCCCGTTCCTGACCACCGGCTATACGGATGTCCTGGCCGTCGGCCCGAAGCGGTTTCTTGTCGTGTTCGATTGCGCCCCGCCGCAGCCTTGGAAGAACCACGCCGCCCACTGGATCGGCGCCGTCGATATCGAGGTAGGGTAGGCCGCCCTGCGCCTACGGCGCGCCGGCCGCGTATTCGTAGATCACCGTCACCCGGGCCGTGCACACCGTCCGCGCCGGATCGGCCTGCGGCGCCGCCGCTTCCGCCGCGGCGGCTTCCGCCGCATCATCCCATTTCACCGCGTCCACCCGCACCCGCTGCACCGCCACAATCGCCACCTGCATCACCTGCGCCGCGCCCTCGGCGTGCGGATACGCGTTCTCGACGGCCTTGGCTACCGCGGCCTGTTCCACCGAACGGGCGTTCGCGGCAACCATTCGCGGGCCCTGTGCCGTGCACCCGAGCTTGGTTGCCAGGCCCCGCATCGTGTCGCATAGTGCGCCGTACGCGGCCGGCCCTGTCTCCGGATCGGCTAGGCCGTCTGTCGAGAAGCGAACCGTTGCGGCGGCCCGGGCCGACACCAGGCTCAGATCGCGGATGGCGGGCCCCCGTACGCTGACGTCTGCCGTGGCCCCGAGCGCCTCCAACTCGGCGCGCAACGCCGGCCCGAGTCCAGCCGCCGTCGCTGCGGCCTCTTCGAACGTCGCCCCCGCCGACTCCCGTTCCAGCACGAACTCCACCGAATCAGGCTCCGCC
>JAFGTL010000270.1 GCA_016934125.1 Candidatus Hydrogenedentota bacterium | reverse complement strand
CGGGCCGGTAGGGGTTTAGGGGCGCCCCATGCTGCGGGGGATACAGCGCCGTCAACAGCGACCATGTCGAGCTGTAGGTGTACGGCGCGGCCGCGTAGGCCCGCTCGAACACGACGCCGTCGGCCGCTAACTCGTCCATAACGGGCGTGGTGCGCCGCGGATAGCCATAGCAGCCCATCGCATCGGCGCGGAGTGCGTCGAGCACGACGAGAATGACTTTTCCGGCCGTGGGCACGGCCGCCACGGAGGCCGGCGGCGGGAGCGAGTCGTCCTCCGACGGCCCGGCCGGACCGAACACCATCGGCCCGTGCCACACGGTCTCCTCGCCAGCCTCCGGCGCGCCTGCGCTGTCGAACACGAGTTCGACGGTGTGCCCGGCATGGGCCGTCAGATCGATCTCGAAGGCCGGGGCCCCAGCCATTCCTTGCTCGCGCACACCGTCGACGGTGTCCCAGCGAACGGACACGCGGCCCGGGCTGCCGGTGTACGCGGTGCGGAATACCCACGGCCCGCCTTCGGGCAGTTCGAGCGGGAAAATCAGCCTGCACCCGGGCTCCTGGTGGATGGCGCCCTCTTCAAACCGCACCGGCGTGCGCTCGGCATCGTCGGGCAGTTCAGCCACGATCTCCCGCCGCTCGTTCCGCAGAAGCAGGGAGAGCGACTTCAGCCCGACGGAACAGGGGTCGTAGTACTCCTCGCCCTTGCCCATGTCGGCCGGACTCACCGCATACCGGGTGAAAAACGTGACGGTGTTGGCGCCGGGCCGCTGCACGGCGCCGTGCACGGGAAACACGAACTGGGCGGGCTCGCCGCCGTGGGCGCGGGTGAACTCGTAGCCGCCGAGGAGTGTGCCGTTCCAGGCGACGTCGACACGCTGCGGCGGCAGGCGCTCGGGGGCCACGTCGAACTGGGCCAGATCGATCACGAGCAGGCGCTCGGCCGGCTCGAGCACGGTGACGGACAGATCGGCGACCACGCTCGTAGCCCACACCATGTCGTTGAAAAAGATGATGTTGCGCCGCTTGCCCCGCCAGCCCCGGCCCAGGCCGGATACCGAGTCGAGGCTGTCATACCGCCGGTGGCGCGTCTCGATCTGCACAAGATGGGGCTGATCGGGCTGGGCGAGTTCGCGCCACCGCACCAGTTCCCCCGAACCGCCCGGCTGCCCGGGCGCGCCCGGCTGCCCGGGCGCGTCCGTGCCCGCGGGGCCGCAGCCTGCCACCCACAGCAGCGCCACGCAACCGACAAGCACCGCCCAACCGGTGCGCCAAGGGCTCCGCCGCCGTGTCCTGTCCATATCTCCCTCCGCGGGCGGGCCATGCCGCCGGGCCTGCGCCGCGTGGCTATTCTACGAGCGCCACGCGGCCGTGTCCAGAGCGCGGGCGATTGAAAACCACCGGAACCCGGTGCTACTCTCCGGGCGCGGCGTACGGGGGCGATGCAACGGCATCGGCGCCCTGCCCCGACGGGATGCTGAAACGGCACCGCGAAGCGCTCACCCCCGGACGCCGGGGTAGCGGATTGTGGCGCGCTCGAGGCCCTGAGCATTGCACGGGGTTGCTTGGCGCGCGACGTTGCGGGATCTTAACCGACGATTCGGGCTCACCATGCACGAACCGCACACAGACGGCCGCGGGAAACCGCAGCCGCTCGGATTCAGGCCCAACCTGTTTGTGATGAGCCTGATCGTCATCGCGGTCATGACGGCCTTCGTCTTCTCCGGACTCCTCTTCACCGGCGATCGCTGCGATCTCATGGGGTGCGGCGACAACTGGACGTACCTCGGGCCCCATGCCTTCTTCATGGACGCCTCCATCCACTCCGGCGACTTCCCCCTCTGGAATCCCTTGATCCTGTGCGGAAAACCCTTCGCGGCCAACCCTCAGGCCGCCGCCTTCTACCCCCCCAACCTCATCCGCAGCCTCGCCGTCGTCCGCCCTGAACCCATCGACACCCATATCTCCCTCATCGTCATGACCTTGCTCCATCTGCTCATGGGCGCAGCCGCCACCCTCGCCCTCGCCCGCCGCCACGGCCTCAGCCATGCCGCCTCCCTCGCCGCCGCGGCCGTATTCCTCCTCAACGCCAACGTGGTCGGCCGCTTCCTGCTCCATTGGAACATCGTGTGCATGGCCGCCTGGCTCCCCGTGATCCTCCTCCTGGTGAGGCACGCCGTGACCGCCCAGTCGATCCGGGCCGCCCTCGGCCCGATGGCCCTGGCCGGTATCGCCTTCGGATTCAGCGCCCTCATCGGCTTCGTCCAGATTACCTTCTATATGGGCGTGGCCGTGGCGGGCTACGCCGTGCTCTGCGGATGGCTCATGGGCCGCGGGCCGACGGAGGAGCGGGGGCCTCGCCGGATGGTGGCCGGGCTCGGGGTTGCTGCGGCGGTAGGGGCCGTCGCCGTAGCGGTGAGCGCGGCCATGTGGCTGCCCGCGGCCGAGTTGGCCCGGCTCAACGTACGCGCCAACGATGCCCGGGCCAGCTACGAACTCGAACCCGAACTGGGCCATCCGCCCCTGGATACGGCCGAATACCTGGTGGCGTATCCCGGCGCGGAGCACCTCATGAGCCTCCACGGCCCGGGCACGGTGGCCGTGCTGTTGGCCGTGGCGGGCCTCGTGTACGGGAGACGGCGCGAGGCGCTGGCCTTCGGGCTCCTAT
>JAFGTL010000269.1 GCA_016934125.1 Candidatus Hydrogenedentota bacterium | reverse complement strand
GGCGCTTCGGCTCGCCGCGGAGAACCGGATCTCGGAGGCGACGGACGTCCTGGAATCGTATGTCGAGAACCACCCCGAGCACGTGCAGGCCCACATCGAGCTGGGCCGGTTGCAGTGGTCCTCGGGCGACTACGCGCGCGCGGCCCGTTCGTTCGAGGAGGCCCTCCGCAGCGATCCGGGGAACCGGGAAGCGGGGGTGTTCGCCGTGTTGAGCCTGGCCCAGTCGAACGACGAGGCGTCGCGGGGGCGCCAGGTGGCCATCTTGCGCACCTTGGCCGATGAGGCCAGCGACGAGGCCACGTGGCTCCTCTATGCCTTGGCGAGCGGGGCGGCCCGGGACAGCGCGGGCCAGGTGGCCGCCCTGCAGCAGGCCGCCACGCGGGGTGTCACGGGGCCGCAGCTCCAGGAGGCGCTCGGGGTTGCGCTGGCCATGAACGGCGATCTCCAGCAGGCCGAGTACGAGTTGAACCAGGCCCTCGATGCGCAGCCGGGCAGCGGCGACGTAAGCGCGCTCCTGGGCGTGGTGGCCCAGTTGCGCGGCGATCCGGCCGCGGCGCGGACGCGGCTCGAAGCGGCCCTCGAAGGGCAGACCACGCTCCGGCCGCAGGTGTTGACGCAGTTGGGCCTGCTGTTGCTGAACCAGGGCGAGTTCAGCGAGGCCGCCCGCTGCCTGGGTGAGGCGGCCGGGCTCGAATCGGCCCCGCCGGAGGCCCTCTTCTTCCACGCGGTGTGCCTCCAGGCCCTCGGCCAGAACGAATCGGCCATCAAGGCCTTCGAGGCCATTGCCCGGGCCCAGGGGCCCTTTGCCGGGCGCGCGGCCTTGTGCGCGGCCCAAAGCTACATCGAGATGAACAGCCTCGAACGGGCCACGGACGCCCTCGAGCGCGCCACCCGCGGCAAAGGCATCAGTGAGGCGGAGATCGAGACGCTCCAGGCCCGCATTCACGTGCTCGAAGGCGATGACGCCGCCGCCCGGGCCGCACTGCGGCGGGCCATCAGCCGGGACAGCAGCTACGCGCCGGCCCGCCTCGAGAGCGGGCTGCTTTACATTCGCCGCCAAGTGCTCTCGGAGGGCGTTCGGGAGTTGGAGTTGTATCTCAGCCTCGTGGATCCCGAAGACCCGAGTGCGCGCGCCCTCGAGGTGGGCGCCCTCGTCGAGCAACTCAAGCAGAGCCAGCAGTCGGAGAGTGCCGCGGCGCCCGCCCCAGCGGGCCCGGCCGCGGCGGGAGAACAATCATGAGACGCCGCACGATCGCAACGCTACTGATGGCCGCGTTGATCGCCGCGGCGCCGGCGGCCGCCTGGGGGCCCAAGGCGGATCGGGCCCTGGTGGATACGGCCGGCCGGGTGATCGCCAAGGAAGGGCTGATTCCGCTCACCAACCTCCAGAAGGATATCCTGAACGGCGCCACCACGCCGCCCAGCCGCCTCGAGGAGATCATCCCGGGCGCGAGCGATAATCCCATATCGGCCATCGAGTCGGAGATGTACCTGCTCCAGGCCGTGCGCGGCGATCGCGTGGATCCGTATTTCGCCTATCGCCTCGGCGTGCTCGGTAAGCTCGTGGCCATGTTGAGCGCGCCCTTGTCCGACGAGAGCCCGACCTACCGCAACCTGTACTACGCCGACGTGGAGAACAACATCGATCGGATTCCGCTGACGCCGACAGAGCGCCAGGTGATCGATCCGATCACCTATCTGCCCCGCATTCAGCGCCAGGCCGCCCTGCGCAAGGAAGTCATCCTGAAGGAATACCAGGCCGGGATCGGCTTCAAGGGGGCCGCCTCCCAGTCCCTGGCCGAGGACGCCAGCCGCACGGTGAACGCCGTCGCCGACGTGTGGTACACGGTCCTCCAGGGGCACGCCGTGGTCACGAACGTGCCGCAAACGCGGCTGCGCGACTATGTGCTGGATTCGCTCCGGTTCTACATCGACCGCGGCAACCGCGCCGAAACCCGCACCGCCTATCGGCAACTGCTCGATTTGGGCCTCCAGAATCCCGACGTGCTCAAGCAGATCGGCGACATGTTCTTCGAGGCAAACGAGTTCGAGCGCGCCATGGACGAATACGAATCCGTCCTCGCCCTCGCGCCGAACCGCCGCGACGTCGTCGCGCGGATCGCCGAGTATTACGTGCAGGTGGGGGACAAGGCCCTGGACGCCGGCGAACTCGATAACGCCCGGAGCGCTTACGTCCGCGCCCTCGACGCCGACAAGCTGCACCCAACTGCGCAGGCCAAGCTGATCGATGTCGAGAAGCTCATCGCGGAGCGCTCGGCCCGGCTCGAGGCGACGCGCGCCGCCCTCGAGCAGGCACGCGAACTCGAGGGCCGCGCCGATCAGCACACCTTCAGCCGCAATTACGACGAGGCCATCAGCCTGCTCCTGCAGGCCCGCGCCGTCTACATGGACATCGGCGCCGAGTTCCAGAAAGAGAGCATCGAGGCGCGCACCGGCCTCAACCGGATCAGCGACGGCTTGAGCCGCCTCAAGGAAGCCCTCATCAACAACGCCGGCGCGCTCAGCGGCAGTGGGATGGGCTCGGGCGTGCGCGCCCTGGCCGGCGATGCCGCCGAGCGCATGGCCGAGGAATCGCTCCACGCCATCGTCGAACAGCAGTACCGCGACGAGCTGAGCGACCTTCAACGCCGCTACCGCGACAGCCTCAAACCCGGCGCGCGCTATTAGCCGCCCCCGGGCCATCTCGCCCCGGCGCCGTTACCGCTTCTTGTTGCCGAAGATGCGGATGAAGCAGAAGGCGTTGAGCGCGATGATGACGCCCCACACCACGAGCATGTAGATCCAGGCGCCAATCGTCATGGGGCTTCCTCCTCATCGGCGGACTCGAAGAACTTGGGATGCGTGCGCCACGCGTGCGAGACGCCCCAGGCCAGCAGGATGAACCCGCCGGCGATAATGGCGCGCGCCAGCCACAGGTAGGGCTTGTTGGCGGGATCGACGCCTTTCATCAGCAGCGCATCGAGGAACCCGTGGGCCGTCCACCACACGAGCAGGCCGATGGCGAAGACAGGGGTGACGAAGCGCATGATGTAGAAGAAGATGCGCGGAATCCGGAGGTCCGCGCCAAGGTGCATTTCCTGCCAGCCCTTGTCCATGCCGAACACCCACGAGAACACCACCACCTCGATGGTCGCGAATACCGCCAGGAAAATGGTGCCGGCCCAGTAGTCGAGTTCGTCGACGATGTCGCGATGGAAGAACAGGATGACGGGCTGCATGAGCACGAAAACGATGGCGCCGATCACCACGACGGCCTTCTTGTGATCCAGGTTGAGTTCATCCTTCAAAAACAGCAGGAGCGGGGTGAACATGGCGACGCTCGACGTCAGCCCGGCGAGGAAGAGGAGGACGAACCACATGGTGCCGAACAGGCGCCCGCCGAACATCTGCTGGAAGATCACAGGCAGCGTCTGGAACCCCATGTCGGCGAAGCTCCCGGTGATCAGATGCTTGGACTGCTGGACCCCGAAGAAGACGACGGCGGCGGGGATGACGATGGTGCCGCCGAGAATCACCTCCACGAACTCGTTCGTGGCGCAGGTGGCCAAGCCGTTCAGCGTGATGTCCTCGTCTTTCCGGAGCACGCTCGCGTAGGTGTGGATCATCCCGAACCCCAGGCTGAGCGTGAAGAACACCTGGCCGGCCGCGTCGATCCACATGTTGGCGTTCGACAACATGCCCCAGTCGATCACCCAGATCCGCGCCAATCCGTCGCTCACCGAGCCTTCGCCCGGGGGAAGCGTGATCACGCGTACGGCGAGGATCACCCCGAGCACGAGCAGCGTGGGCATCGCGTATTTGGCGACCACCTCGATGCCTTTCTCGATGCCGCGGGCGAATACGAGGATGTTGACGGCGAATGTGATGACGAAGAAGAGGTACGCCATGGCCGAGAAGGAGTACCTGCCGCCGCCCAGCCCCAGGTAGCTCTCAAAAACGCGGCCCATTTCATCGTGCGAGGTTTGGCCCCAGTACGCGCCGATGGCAGTTTGCCAGGCATAGCCGAGCGACCACGATTCGATGTAGATGTAGTAAATGCCGATGATGGCGGGGAGCAGGACGCCGAAAATGCCGAGGTACTTCGACACGGGATGCTTCCAGAGGCGGTGGAACATGCCGGGGGTGCTGCCGTGGCCGTATCCGCCGCCGTGCCGCCCGATCGTCCACTCGATCCACATGAGCGGAATGCCCATGAGAAGCAGCGCGAGAAAATAGGGCACCATGAACGCCCCGCCGTACGGGGCGGCCTTGCCGGGAAACCGGAGGAAATTGCCCAGGCCCACGGCGTTACCCGCCATGGCCATGATCAACCCGAACCGGGTTGCCCAGCGATCCTGTCGTCCATTCTGGCTCATGAAATGCCCCCAGTCCTCTCTCCTGCGGTTTCGCTGCGGACGGCCCCCGGATTATAGGTGCCCTCCCGCAAAGCGTCAACCGCGCACGGCTGACGCGCGGCGTTGACGCGCGACAAGACCGCGAGTTCGGGGCGGCCTGCTCCCTCTCTAGAACCGTTCCCAGTGGAGCACTTCGGCCACGGGGCGCTTGCCCGGCTCGGGCACCTGGGCCGGATATCCGACGGCGATCAGACTCACCAGCTTGCAGTCCGCCGGCCCGCCCAGCATCTCGACAATGTCGGCCGCATACGGCTTCTTGTCGCCGGCCACCCAGCACGAGCCCAGGCCCTGGGCCCGCGCCGCCACGAGGATGTTCTGTGTGGCCGCGCACCCGTCTTCGAGATAGTACCTCCCCTCACGGGCGAGCACGACGACGCACACGGGGGCGTCGGCGATGAACTTACCGTGATCGGTGGTGTCTGCGATGCGCTTGCGCATGGCCGCGTCGGTGACCACGATGAATTCCCAGGGCTGGATGTTGATGGCGCTGGCGGCCAGGCGTCCGCAATCGATGATGGCCTCGAGCACGTCCTTGTCGATGGCGTCCGGCTTGTATACGCGCACACTCCGCCGCGTGCGCAGGGCTTCCATTGCGTCCATGGCGTGACTCCTTTCGCGTAACGGTGCCGCGGGCTACCGCGCCGCGGTTCACCGCGCAGATACCGTCACCTCGTAGACAAACCGCGCAAACCCGTCGGCCGGGCCGCCCTCCGGCATGGCCGCGCGGCACTCGACGGCGTACGTGCCCGGCGTCGGGAACTCGTGTTTCAGCACGGGGCCCGTGCCCACGCGGACGCCCGCGATGCGCCACGCGTAGCTGCCGTATCCGGCCGGGGCCTGGAACGCGGCCTCGGCGCCGGCCGCGCAGGCATACGGAACCGCCGGCAGCGCCGCCACCGTCGTGTAGGCCGAGGCCGCCGCCACCGTGACGCCGTCCCGCTTCTCGAGATAGGACAGGGCATACTCGCCCGGCTTCGGAAACGTGTACGAGAAGGCGCTCTTCCCAAGGCCCTCCTCCATCACCTCGCCGTTCATGGCCCAGATGCACTCGCGATCCGGCGTAACATCGGGCATGACGAGTTCGAGCGTCTGCCCCTCGTAGTACACCGCCGGGAGTTGGATCGTGATGACGCTCCGAACCCCTTCCACGACGAATCCGAGCCGCTTCTTGAGTTCCGCCATGGTGACGCCCTCGGCGGCGGCCCGCTTCTCGAGGAGCGTGGGCAGATCGCTCAACGGGGTGTACACCGCCACCTGCGCCTCGCCCGCGGCCGCATCGATCACGAGCCGGTAGCTGCCTACCTCGACGAACTTCGTAGGCGTCAGCACAACGGCCCCGTCCTCCTTGGCGTAACTGAACATCTCGTCGTAGTCGTGCGGCCCCGCGAACAGTTTGCAGGCGCCGATGTCGCCCGCCGCCACCGGCTCGCCGCCCGCCGTCAGCCGCACACGGATTGTCTGCTCGGGCGACTCGAACGTCACCGACGCCGGCTCCGCCACAACCGCACCCGCCGCGGCCAACGCGGCCGGCGCCATGGCACACACGGCCGCAAACACGAACCACGCCCGGGGAATTCCAGTATGCACACCCATTGAACTGCCCTCGCTTTCACCGCATCGCGGCCCGCCCCGCGGCTCTCCGCCCGCACCGGTTTCCTTCGCATCGCACACCGCACCCACCCGTTAGGCTACGGCCCGCGCGACGCCGTGTCAAGCGCGATTCGACGGTGCAGGACGACGATGGAGCATGGGGGCCT
>JAFGTL010000268.1 GCA_016934125.1 Candidatus Hydrogenedentota bacterium | reverse complement strand
CGCACGGCGCTCGGCTCATCCAACGCGGTATCTGCGGCCGGCTCGTCACCCGCGACAGCAGCCAACGGATCGCGCAGCGCGGGAACGCCCGAGCCTTGGCGCGCCGCGCCGGAGTGGCCCGCCGCCGCCGAGTCGATGATCTCGAGCACGTGGTAGTCCACCTTCTCACGGGGAAAGAGAATGACGATCGAGAACAGCGTGCAAGCGGAGAGATGGAACAGGACACTGACAACGAGTGAAACGGCCAAGGCTCGCTCGCGGGCCATGGCGCCCCCCTATTCCTCCTCGGTGAGAGGCTGCGCCGCGATGCCGTAGCGTTCGATGCCCACGCTGCTCGCGATGCCCAGCACCCGCACCAGACGCCGCGTCTCGACGCGGGCATCCGGCCGGATCAACACGAACACCTCCGGCCGTTGCTCCAGTTCCGCGGCGAGGCGTTCGGACAGCTCGTTCATCGAGGCCACCTCGTCCTTGTTCACGTAGATCTTGCCGCCGCCGTCCGGCCCATCCGTCCCGTACGCCAGCGTAATGGACAAGTCCTTTTGCTCGAGCTCCGTCGAGCCGTCCGCCTCGGGCATCTCGATCTGAATCGAGCTCTGCACGACAAACGTCGTCGACAACATGAAGAAGATCAGCAACAGGAACACCACGTCGATCAAGGGCGTCAGATCGACGTTCGCCCGGATCTTGTTCTTATCCTTGTCGAGGCCGCGGAACTTCATACACACCCGCTCGCGATAGGGCTAGATTTCGTGTTCGCCCCGGTTTTTCGTCAACAGCTCGACGAGTTCCGACGAGCTGATCTCCATCTCGAGGATCATGTTGTCCACGCGCGATACGAAGTAGTTGTAAATCACCAGCGTGGGGATCGCCACCGTCAGCCCGGCCGCCGTGGTTACCAGCGCATTGCTGATACCCTCCGCCAGATCCGCCGGGTTAACCTGCCCCTTCTTGTCCTGGATCCGGCCGAACGCCTTGATCATCCCCGCCACCGTCCCCAGCAACCCCAGCAGCGGCGCGATGTTCGCACACGTGGCCAGCGCCGATAGATACCGCTCGAGCCGCGGGATCTCGAGGTGTCCCGCATCCTCGATCGACTCGCGGATGTCCTCCTTGCTCCGGTTGTGCTTCAGCAACCCCGCCTTCAGGATCCGCGCAATCGGCCCGTCCGTCTGATCGCACAGATCGATCGCCTCCTGAAACCGGTTCTGCCGCAGAATCGTGCGCATCGTGTCCATGAACTCGCGCGTATCGATGGTCGCGCGGCGCAGGCTGTAGAACCGCTCGATCGTGATGGCGAGCGCGACAATGCTGCAGGCCGCGATCGGCCACATCAGAATGCCGCCCTGCGAGATCACCTGAAACCGTTCGTAAAACAGATCAGACACGAGTCCTACCCTTCCTGCATCTCGGCCATTCCCCGGAACGCCACCCTCATCGGGCGATCAACGTCCCCAGCCCTTTTGCGGTGAAGATCTCGAGCAACAGCGCGTGCGGCACCCGCCCGTCGATCACGTGCGTCTTCGCCACGCCCCGGTTGAGCGCCGTCATGCACGCGTTGACCTTGGGGATCATCCCCCCGGCGATGACCCCCTTGCCGATCAACGCCCGGATCTCTTCGAAACTCAGCCGGTGAATCAGACTTCCCGGATCGTCCACATCGCGGAGCAGCCCGGGCGTATCCGTCAGGAACACCAGCTTCTCCGCCTGCAGCGCCCCGGCGATCTCGCCGGCCGCCGTGTCCGCGTTCACGTTCCACGTGCCGCCCTCGTCGTCCGTAGCGATCGGCGCCACCACCGGCACCATCGCCTCGCTGCAGAGCACCTCGATGATCCGCGCGTCCACCCGATCCACTTCGCCCACCTGCCCGATGTCCACACCATCCTCCAGGTGGATCCGCTTCGCGTGGAGAAGGTTCCCATCCTTGCCCGACAGGCCCACCGCGTTGCCCCCCGCCCGGTTGATCAGCGTCACGATCTCCTTGTTCACCGAGCCGGACAGGATCATCTCGACAACCCGCACCGTCTCCTCGTCGGTGACGCGCAGCCCGTTGTGGAACTTCGACTCGATACCGAGCCGCGTCAGCATCCGGTTGATCTCCGGGCCCCCGCCGTGCACGATCACCGGATTCATGCCCACGTATTTCATCAGCACGATGTCTTCCGCCGTGCTCCGCCGGAGCGCCGGCTCCTGCATCGCGGCGCCCCCGTACTTGATCACCACCGTCTTCCCATCGAACTCCCGGATATACGGGAGCGCCTCGATCAGTACGTCCGCCTTCTGGATGAACTCCTGCATCGCCTCGCTGCCCATGCCTTACGTCCTGTAGTCCGCGTTGATCGTCACATACTCGTGGCTCAAGTCCGACGTCCAGAACTCCGCCCGGCCCGGCCCGTCGCCGATCTCGATCCGCAACTGAAACTCCGGCCGCTGCATCACCGCCGCCGCGTCTTCCTCGCGGTACTCGGCCGCCTGGCCCCCGGCCATCAACTGCACCTCGTCGATCCACATCGCCAGACGCCCCGGCTCGAAGGCCACCCCCGCGTAGCCCGCCGCACACGCGAACCGGCCCCAGTTCGGATCCTCGCCGAAGAACGCCGTCTTGCACAACTGCGACACCGCCACCGCCCGCGCCACCGTCTTCGCGTCCCCATCGCTCGCCGCACCCGACACGACGATCTCGACGAATTTCGACGCCCCTTCCCCATCGCGCACCAGGTTCTTCGCCGTTTCCCGGCACACCGCGATGAACGCCTCCGCAAATGCCTCGAAATCCGCCGAGCCCGGCTCGAGCGGGCCGACGCCCGCCCGGCCGTTGGCGAGACACAGCACCGTATCGCTCGTGCTCGTGTCGTTGTCCACGCACATCTGGTTGAACGACACCGTGGCCGCCCGATACACCAGATCCGCCAACGGCTTCGGCTCGACCGCCGCGTCCGTCGTGATCGCGCAGATCATCGTGGCCATGTTCGGCGCGATCATGCCCGCGCCCTTCGCGATCGCCCCGATCCGCACCGTGCCCGCGCTCAGCGCCACCTCCACGGCCATCTCCTTGGGCACCGTGTCCGTCGTCATGATGGCCCGGGCCGCGTCCGCACCGCCCGACGCCCGCGCGTCATCCGCCGCGTCCGCGTCCGGCAGCGCCGCGATGCAGCCCTTCACGCCCTCGGCGATCCGATCCATCGGCAGCGGCACCCCGATCACGCCCGTGCTCGAAATGCACACCTCGTCGGCCGCCAGGCCAAGGCCCTCGGCCACCATCCCCGCCGTCGCCCGCACATCGGCCGCGCCCGGCGCGCCCGTGGCCGCGTTCGCGTTCCCGCTGTTGATGAAGTACGCCCGGGCATGGCCCGCCCTGCACCGCTCGATATCCCACTCGACGCAGGCCGAACGCATCAGGTTCCGCGTGAACACACCCGCCACCGCCGCGGGCGCGTCGCTCACGATCAGGGCGCAGTCCTCCTTCTTCGACGAGGGCTTGATGCCTGCCCGCACGCCCGACGCCCGGAATCCCGCCGGCGCCGTCACACCGCCGTCTACCGCGTTCATGGCGCCATCCCCCCGTAGGTGAGGCCGCACCGCTCGTCCAGCCCGAACATGATGTTCATGGACTGCACCGCCATGCCGGCCGTGCCCCCGCACAGGTTGTCAATGGCGCTCACGATAATGAGGTGGCCCGTCCGCTCGTCGATCACCCACCCGAAATCGCAGAAATTCGACGCCCGCACGTTCCGGATCTCCGCCAGCTTGCCCTCCCCGAGCACCCGGATGAACGGCTCGTCCGCATAGCACGCATACCGCTCCGCGAGATCCACGTCCTCCGTCAGGCGCACCGTGATCGTGCTCAGAATGCCCCGGGTATACGGCCCCACGTGGGGCGCGAACTGAACCGGCACCCGGTTGCCCAGTTCCTGCTCGATCTCCGGCGTGTGCTGGTGCACCGCCACCTTGTACGCCTTCAGGTTCTCATTCATCTCCGGGAAATGGAACGCCTCGTGGGCGGCCCGGCCCGCGCCCGAAATCCCCGAGATCGCATTCATGATCACCGGATACCCCGGATCCAGCACGTCGGCCAGCGGCTTCAGCGGCACCAGCGCGCTCATCACGTAACACCCTGGCGCGGCAATGAGTTCCGCCTTCCGGATCGCCTCGCGGTAGAAGGGCGCCATCCCATACACCGCCTCATCGAGCAGGTGGGGCGCCGTGTGCTCCGTTTTGTAGTACTTCGCGAACGCAGCCGTATCCTTCAACCGGAAATCCGGCCCCTGATCGATCGTCTTGATCTTCGCCGCCCGCAACGCCGCGCCAATGGCCATCGACTTCGTCCCCGGCACCGCGATGAACACCACATCGCACTTCCCGGCCAGCGCCTCCGCATCGAACGGCTCCGTCACCACATCCGTAATCTTGCCAAACGACGGCAACACCTCGTCGAGCCGTTTACCGCTCTCGAGATCCGCCGCCGCCACCAATTCCGCCTCGGGGTGCATCCCCAACAGCCGGATCAGCTCTCGCGCGCCGTACCCCAGCGCGCCCACTACACCAACGCGTATCATACTCGTCCTCCTGGTAAACGGGCCGATTATAGTCCTGCCCTGTAACCCAATCAACCGCATCCGCGCCGCGCGTAGTCGCGCGCACGTTTTGTGCGCGCGCTCTATATGAGGAGATCGCACTATGCGCAGTACGCGCCCATCGCACGCGAGAGTGAGGGAATCTGGCGACATGTTGAGAGCGGAGTCCCCGACGCGACTACGTGTCCAGAATTCCCGCTTCAGGAACGGATCAATGGCCCCGTTTGCCGCCCGAGGCAGGGCCGAGGACGCCGTTGGCTAGCGCAGCCCGATGTCCATGACGAAGGCTCTAGCATCCAGGCTGCCGCTCCGGAGTCCCGCCGCGCACCTGTCGAGCTTGGTTCGGGCCTGCTGAGCTGTCAGGCGTGTGCAACGCCTCCTACGGCTGTCGTCTTCATCCCACTGCTCGCAGCTGAACCAGCCAACGAGATACAACCCATGGCGACACTGATTGTCTGTCAGATACATGTCGACCAACTGGTTCTTCATCGCTGCCCAGACATGCCGATGCCAGCAGCCCTTCACCTCGACAATGGCCGTGACAATGTCGGCATCGACGCCGTCCGTGCTGCGCCGTACGGCGTCGATGTGAATATCTGTGGCTTGGCCCCTGTGGATTCGCACCTCGCGGCTCACCACGATTCCGGCGCCTCCGATATCATCCTGCAAATGACGCTTGACATAGTCGGAGAAGGCATTCTCGTCAACCGGCCGATAGGTTTTCTTCCGTGGCACTTCGTCCCATAGATCCCGAATCGCTGGTGTCTCCGCGTGCAACTTGCACTCGAGGCGCTTGAGCGACTCAATCACGACGTCCAGAAGCGCACTGCCGTCTTGGACGAAGCGCAAGCCTGAGTCCTGGGCGGTTTGTATGATCACGGCAGGATCGGGCGGGCACCACGTCTTCCGCAGCATAATCCGACGGGCCGTGATGGCCTCGTACTTGAGCCACTCGACATCAGGCAGTGCCGCGACTATGCGCCTTATGGCGTTGTAGCATTCCGCCGTCCCTCGCCCCTTGAGGTGTCGGAAGATCTCGTCCCGAAGTTCTGACACCAGATCACGGAAGGAAGCAAAGCCGAATGAACCGTCCGCAAAGTCTTCCTCGCAATGGGGATAGCGCTCGGTTATCCACAGGTAGAGATCCGAAGCCTGCTGCGCTGTCAGCTTCGCATAGAACGGCCGTCCTCCGAGCCGGGGGCCCCGATCACTGCTCAGGTTCCTGATGAGATTCTGTCCGAAATCTGGATCCTCTTGAATGGCGGGCCAGACTACGTCCCATCCTGCGTCTTCCTGCTCGCGAACGAGTGCCAAAGCTGCCTGCACGGCGTGTTGCTGCTTTTCCTCTGGATAGGGCCTTAGCTGTGTCACGAAGCCTTCGGCCAACGTCTCAGCTTCAGGCCACCCCCGCTCCTGAAGAACAGTCAGGAGATTCCCCAGGCTCTCAGGGGCGGAATCGATCTGCCCCGCCTCCGTAACCAGCGCGTTGATCAAGGCTTCGTCGGCCACGTGCAGAACGCCTCGATAGAATCCCTTGTGGATCTCCTTCTTCCCGAATGCAACCACAGCCTTCAGCACGGCGTCGTACGTCTCGCGCGGTGCCTTTTGATGCGCGAGTTCGAGGATGGCGAGATGCAGATCGTCAGGCGCATCCCAGCAGAGCCATTGTGGCATAGCAACGCTTAGGGCCGCCCAAGTGCGCCACGTCTGCTCCGCCAGATCCTCCAACACATCGCGCTGGCAGAGCGCGAGCAGTCTCAACGCTCCATAGCCCGGCCGGGCCGCGACGCGCGTACTTCCGGGGGGAAGGGAACCCAGGGGCGCGGGGACGTGGCCGTCCACGAATTTCCGCGCAGCCGCAAGCACACGCGTTCGCGTCTGATCGTCGGCGTTTCGCCAACCGGGGTGCTCTGTAATATCAAGGCGGAGGTATTCGCCGTCGTGTGTGCTCGTCGGTTTTAGTGTCAGTCGTTTCACGAGTTCTGGCCAAGCCTCGATTTCGTCCGATTCAAGGGCTTCGAGCAGGAAGGCAACCCGCTTCTCGGGCGGAGGATCCAATACGGGAGGGGTGTCTTGGCGGGCTTGAGCCTTATTGAGTCTATCCCAGGACGCCTTCTGTTTTTCCGCGTCCCTGGACGCGAAGTCAACGGGGCTGAGCATAGAACTGAACCGCTCGTTGAGTTCGGGGTGCAAACCGCATGCCTCAATGATGAGGCCGACATGACAAGGACACTTGTTGTCATATGTGTCCCGGATAACCTCAGCCCAGGCCTCTCTCACCGGGGCCTCCTCTGCAAGCTGCAGACGTTCCACCATCCATGGAATATCGTCCGGGTATGAGACAAGCCCTGGCTGCAAGACACTCGCCAGGAGTATCTTGTCCGAGCATCCAACAGACATCTTCACGAGTTCGTCCAGCAACCGTCGCCTCTTAGGTATGTCTCGCAGGAAAGGCTCGAACTGCGCTTGGCCCGCGCCGTCCGGCAGGATCGGCTCTGGATTCTTGAGTCGACTCATTGCTGCCGACGCGAAGGCCGGCAGAACCCCAGGACGGTCGAGACTCTCGTAAGCCTTCAGCATGATGTCGCTTATGACTTCCCGGATCGTGAGAGTGCATTCTGTGCCTTGTGATTCAACCCACGCAAGCGCAGCAGGGAAGTCATGTGGACGAATGTGCTTGATCAGGTGATAACGAAGGAACATCCAGTAGCAACCAAACAGGTTCTTCTTCGCTTGAGGAACCAGCAATGGGAAGAGCTCGTCCGAGTTGATGTGATCCGGCCACACGGCCATCAGGCCGGAGCCTTTCAACTCGTCATCGGGATCCTCACCGGCTTGCCCCAGCGCCAGTGGCTTCATGCGTGCCTTCAGTTCTTCATCATCTGCCCCGGAGATCACACTGGCGGCGTATCCCCGAACATGGTACTCATCGGACGCATCCAGGGCGACGGACGCGATACCCGGATAGAGCTCACTGAGCTGGCGGGCCCGGGCAATGTCCATCGCGCCGCGGCGGACAAAGATGTGGGCTTGCTTGTCCGCGATATACGGGGCGAGTTGCTGTGTGATGTTCGGGTGCGCCAGGCCGCGCAACTTGAGGCTTGAGCGGAGATCGCTGTCAAAGATCTCCGCTCGCGCGAGCCTCTCGAGGAGGCGCTCGACGAGGCATGCTCTCTGGGAGTCATCGTATGCGCCGAGGTCGCCAAGCAAGAGGATCTCGGGCTCACGTTCGACGATGGCCTGAAAGACATCCTTCTGCATGCAACTCAACCACGCGGCAGTCTCTTGAAGCTGCGGCACGACGGAGCGTTCAGGATCGTGCTGATCCGTGATAAGACTCATGACTTGCCCAGGTGTCACCTTCGAGCGGACGAGGTAGGAGGCCGCCAGGAACTCGGGGTAGCTTTGGTGAGCCCAACCCAGGCGGTTCGGCCCTCTGGACGAGAACAGGCCCGTGTCAAGTGTCTCCAGGATGGCGTCCCTGTCGACGTTGAATGGGCCGGTTCCGCCGGCCTCCTGGCCCCCACAAAGAGACTGAATTGTCACGTCATGATCGGGGACATCGCCGCGATCGGCATCGATCCACACCGCTGCTCGCTTGCTCAGCGTGGTTACCGCGGCGATCCTGGCCGCAACGGCCAGTCGCATTTCCGCGTCCAACTTACCCACGCGCCGCGAGGCCTGTCGGTTGGCGTTCATTTCCTCGCATAGGCATAGGCAGCCCGCTCGGCAGAGTTCCCACTTGGTTTTCGGGAAGCTCTCCGACTTTCGGTAGGTGTTTATCAGGAAGTCGAGGGTAATGGGCTTGACGGCGAAAGGAACCGCGTCTTGGCTCTGGGCGGCAGTGATGAATTCGTCTGCATCTATCCCGTTGGCCGCAGCAGCGCTGGCGGCGTCCTGGCGCCGGAGTGGCGCCAACTCAAACACACCCACCGACTTCTCCTTTTGCTGCGAGAAAGGCAATCTCTCGAGTGCTTTCTCCAGTTGCCGAGGCCACACAGCCGTTCGGCACGTGATTCTCAGGACAAGACGGCTGACGGGAAGCTTGGGGAGTTCGGTGGCGAGGATGGCCGCTACGGTGTCGATTCGGAGGAGGGCTTCGTCGAGGCTGTCTATGTACAGGTGGAGCCGATGATCTCCCTTCGTCCATTGGCCAATCTCTGGCTTCTCGAAGAGCTCTCTCACGAGCCGGTCTTCGCTTCCGTAAGAACAGAGGTCGAAGTACCTCGGCACATCGCCGGCTTGAGCAATGGCGGGAGTGGCCTCCTCGAACATGGACTTCAGGACAGTAGACTTGCCGATCCCCGGCTCGCCAAGGAGCACCAAGCAGGGAAAGGGCGATATCGCTTCGAACGGCACCACGTCGCCCTCGATCATCGCGCCGAGATCATCGTCCGGATCGGCCAAGAAACCTCCGTCCGCAAGTGACAGGCGGCCGTCCCTGGGACACCAGAAGCGTTTCCAGTCGTAGTGCTTGGCGGGCACGGAGCGTCCCTCCTCTGCTGAAACACATATGCTGAACGGTTATTCTACGCCAGCGGGCACGAGTGAGCAAGTGGAGTCTGCTTGGCAGCGAGAGTGGGGGGGGCTCTTCAGGAACGGCTCAATGGCCCCGTTTGCCGCCCGAGGCAGGGCCGAGGACGCCGCCGCGCTCTTTGACGCGGGCGACCACGGCGGTCAGGATGCCGTTTTCCGTCAGAATCGTCTCGAGTTGCTCGGGCGAGGCGCCGGCGTTCTGCGCGACAAGCTCTTTGATGCGCGGCAGATCGCGATCGATGAGTTTGTCGAGCAGTGTGCGCCGCAGATCGCCCGCCTGGGACAACGAGGCGTTGGCGCGGCGGATCTGGGCCGTGATCCGGCGCCGACCGCTCTCGTCGAGTTCCTTGTTCTCACGCAGTTCCCGCTGATAGCGCAGGCGCGCGTCCGCGGCGTGCTTGTACATGCCGCGCACCATCTGCAGGGCCGCGTCGAACTCGCCCGAACGGAAGTACAAGTCCGCCATGAGCGACACCAGCCCGAACTGGGCCTGGGCGCTGTCGAACCGCGCATCCGTCGACATGGCCCGATCGAAGTAGCGGATGGCGGACAGCATCGCGTCCCGTTCCGTGGTGGGCACCAGGGGGAACACGCCCTTGAGCTTCGCCAGAAACGCCTCGTGCGACGGGAACCCGTGGAACGGGCGGTCGTCCCCGGCTCCCGCATCGAGCGTGCCCCCCAGATCCCGCCGGCACGTCCCCTTCATCTTCTCGATTTCGCTGCCGAGCGCCTCGAACAGCTCCTCCACCCGCGTCCGGCCCGCCACATACGCCTCCGGCGCCGCACCCCGTTCATGTTCGAGCTCGGTTTCCCGGCGAACCAGGGCCTGGCTCGCCGCATCCCAGCGCTCCCGCACCTCCTGCAGCGCCGTCCCCAGCGGCCGGAGCCCCTTGAGCGCGTCCTCCACGCTCGGAATGCTCCGGTTCCCCGCCACATCCGGCGTCCGTTCCCGATACAGCCACGCCACGCGCAGCAACAGCCGCCCTACCTTGTACAAGTCCCGCGACGCCTCCGCCGGCAGCAGTTGCGCCAGGATCGCCAGGAAATGCAGATTCAGCGCGCTCTCGAAATCGATCGTCTCGTAGTCGATGTGCTCCCGCAGCAGGCCGATCACCGCCTCATGCTTCTCCGTCCGATCCTTGTACGCCCGGACTACCGCCAACTGCTGCTCCGTCGTGCTCGCATAGTCCTCCGACGTGTCCGTGAACCCGCAATGCGGGCAATAGAACAACGCGTAGAACGGCGGATGCACCGGCGCGGCCGTGTCAGACAGCCACTTATACTTCACAACGTGCTGATCCGCTTCCTTCTCATCCGCCACAAACATCCGCTGCCGGAAATACCGCTGCGGATGGCTCTCCCGGCACGCCGGGCATTTCACCGGCTTCTCGATGAAGGGCGACGCCTTGTCTGCCATCGGGTTACGCACGCCTTTCCGGCCCCATACCGCGCGTCCAACGCACCGGCCCGGGCCCTGTTCCCGTCATCATCTGACCAGCCATCCATGGTACCAGCCGGCCCCCCACAATGCAACCTCCCACACCGCCCACGCCACCCCATCCCCGCCCAGTATCCCGCGCCCAACCCGCACACCAGGCTCCGGAATCCAGAAAACCGCGCCCTCGCCGCCCGTTCCCTGGCTCCCTGTCGGTGCACCCCTACGCGCCACGGGACGGCCCCTGGCGTCACTCCTCAACCACGGCGAGGCGGCCTTTCAGGCACAGCTCCGGATGGTGGCCGTAGAACTCCCCCTCCACCACGCCCGAGCCGGTTTCTCCGCCGATGAGATACACGTCGTCGCCGTGGACGACGGCCATGGGCAGGTTGTTGTTGATGGGGAGCGAATCGGCCCGGCCGAACCGGCCGGTTTGGGTGTCGTAGACGAACACGTCGTTGTAGTAGGCGCCCGTGTCGTTGAACCGCCCCGGGGTGCCGTAGGGCGGGCGCGTGGTGCCGTCCGGGTTGGCCACGGCGTCGTACTGATACCCGCCGATGAGGAGGATGTAGCGATCGCGCCACGCAATGGCCCCCGAGGGGAAATTGCCCGACGCGATGGGCAAATCCCGAATGCGCGTCCAGCGCTCCGCGCCGGGCTCGTACACCCAGTTGTCCACCACCGTCGCGTACGGATCGCCCGTGGCCCCGCCGATGACGTACACCTTGCCGCCTGCGGCCGCCGTGGCCGCCACCCACCGCGGCGTGCCGGGGCAGTCCGGCAGGCGGCGCCAACCCGCATCGAGGTGGGCCGTGTCGATGGCGAGGAAGTGGGCGCCGAGCCGCTCGTTGTTGCCGTGGCGATCCGCGGCGGTGCGGAACCCCTCGGCGTCGTAATCGGCGCCGCCCACGACGTATACCGTCGAGCCGATGGCGCACACGCCGCTCGAACACAGTGCCCACGGCAGGGCGGGCAGCGGCTCGTACGTCCAGCGCCCGTCGCGCCGTGCGAGCCGGCAACCGTCTGCGTAGCAGTAAGGCTCCGAGTAGCTGAACCCGCCCCAGCAATAGAGCGCATCGCCGACGGGAATGGCGAACAACTCCTGCCGGGCCGCCCCCGGAAACGGCGGAAGCTCCGCCCAGCCCGCGCCCGGATCGCCGAGATCGAGTCCCCAGGCCCGGTTGAGAAATCCGCGGACGTACACCCCGGGTTTCTTGTCGTTGTCGGTGCCCGTGCAGAATCCGCATAGCGTCACGAGGGTGTTGTCCACGACGCCACCGTCGCTGTCCTGGAATCCGCGGGGCAGATCCGGGCACCGGCTCCACGCGATCGTGAGCATCGGGCGCAATTCGGCTTCGGCTTGTGGCGCGTGCCGCGCGTGGGGCGCGTGCCGCGCCCCGTCATCCGGCCCGGACGCCGCAAGCCACCCGCCCACCACCGCCAACGCAATCAGGAACGGCATCGATCCTCCTCCTCCGCGGCCCTGTCCGTCAGGGCGCGCCGCGTTTGCGTGCCACGTAGACGTGCCACCACCACCATGCAGTTGCCCACGCGGCCGATGAACAGATTCAGAGTCCACACGAAGGCCCGCAGCAGCCATGCCGCCGCCCGTCCGGGAATCCGCTTCGATAACTCGAGGAGCGGCGGCACCTGCATGAACCACGCCGTGCGGATGGTGTAGGCGTCCACTTCGAGGGCCTCGAGTTGCGCGGCCACATCGCGCCGCCGGAACCGGAACACCCGGTTGCCGGCCTCCTCCTCGGCCTCGAGGAAGCCGAGCCGCACGAGCACCGGCACGAGCACCGTGTCCTGGGCCTCGATGAAGAAGAAGCCGGCCCGGGCCACCCGCGCCATCTCGGCGAGCCCGGCGTAGGGCCGCTCGAGGTGATGCAGGCCCGAGCGCACGCCCACCCAGTCGAAGGCGCCGTCTGGAAAGGGCAGCCGCTCCGTGTCGGCCACCACGGGCGTGGCGCCCGGGCAGTGGCTGCGCATGGCGGCGAGCGCCCGGAGCGAGATATCCGTGGCCCCGACGCAGCCGGCGCCCTCCGTCTGGAAGAAATGGGTATCCACGCCCGAACCGCAGTTGACGATGAGGATCGACGCGTCCGTGAGATCGCGGGGGAGCCGGTTGCGGCAGGCGATCAGGCTCGAATGCCAGGCGTAGTCCGCCATGGGCGTGAGCGCGGCCCGCTCGATCCACGGCGGCGGCGTCCACTCCTCATCCATATACCGGCGCTGGCGCGCGAGCAAGTCGGACATCCGCCGCCCTCTCCCGGGCATCCGGCCCGATGCGCTACTTCACCTCGAGTCTGTACAGCGACACGCTCAACGGCGCCACCTCCACCGTCCCGCCCGGGCCCGACACGGCCTCCTCCGCGATGACGACGGTGTCGGGCCTGCCCGGCTCATTGTACGCCATGGGATCGTCGCCCGCGATACGCCAGAGCCGGCCCGCGCCCGTCAGGCCCGCGCCGCGCACCTCGATGGGCATCGTGTACGCGGCCCGCGTCGGGTTGACGATGCCGACGGTGAGCGCCGCGCGATCCGCCGTCCATGCCGCGGCCACGTCCAGCGGCCGGAAGTCCCCGGTGACCGCGACGGGGGTGACGCCGAATTGATGGCGGTAGAGCTTGAGCACGAGCCCGGTCGTGTCGAACGCGGCGGCGGTTTTGGACGTCTTGATCGCGCCGATCACGTTCACGGTTTGGGCGTAGTTGGCCATGAGGAACACGTCGCTGTTACGCGCCATCTCGTGGATGCCCGCGGCGATGCCGAGGGCGTCGCGGAGGAAGTAGCGCGTCCCGATCTGCCCGTACAACTCGGGCCCATACCAGTAGTTCCACTCGTCCAGCGCGATGGGAATCAGCTTGCCCTCGAGCGAATCGATCGTCTCGTGATACTTCCGGTGTTCCACGGCCTTGTGCCGCACATTATCCGGGATCTGGCGCACATGCGCCATCAGCCCCGCATCGGCCTCGCGGCAATAGAAGTGCTCGCTCAGCGCGTCCATGTGATCCGCGCACTCGGCGAGCATCATCTCGCTCCACGGCCCCGTCGCGCCCACCGCCACCAGCTTGATCGACGGATCCGCGCCCCGCATCGCGTCGGCAAACTGGTTGTGCTTCTTCACGTAATCTTCGAGGGGCATATGGCCGAGCTGCCACTTCCCGTACATCTCGTTGCCGATGCCCCACCACACCACCTTGTACGGCTCCGGGTGCCCGTTCTCGGCGCGCCACCGGCCCATCTCCGTGTCCACGCCGCCGTTGGCGTATTCCAGTTCATCCAGGGCGAGCCGCACGCCGCCCAACCCGCTGTTTACCACAATCAGCGGCTCTGTGCCCAGTTCGCGGCAGTACACCATGAACTCATCCAGCCCGAAATCGTTGTGCTCGACCCCCTTCCAGGCCGGGTTTTTGCGCGGTGGCCGCTTGTCCGGATCGCCGATGCCATCTTTCCAGTCATACCCGCTCACGAAATTGCCGCCCGGCCACCGATAGATAGGCGCATCCAGTTCGCGCAGCAGCGCCAACGTGTCCGCCCGCATCCCGTGGACGTTGTCGGCCGGCATCAGCGACACCGTCCCGACGCGGAACGCGCCCGTGCCGCGCGCCACGATCTCGAGCCGGCCCGCATCCGTGCTCGCCCCCGCCGTGAACCGCAGCGGCCTCTTCGCGAACGCCCCCGTCAGCGCGTCCACCGTGACCACGGCCCGAGCCGATTCCCCCTCGCCCCACACGAGCCGCACATCCACCGGCCCCGCCGCCGCGTCGCCGGCCAGGATCACGCGGCCCACGTACTCCTTGCCCTTGATCAGCCTGAGCCCCTCCTGGGCGATGCCCCCCGGCCCGCCGGCCACCCGCACGCACGGCGTG
>JAFGTL010000267.1 GCA_016934125.1 Candidatus Hydrogenedentota bacterium | reverse complement strand
GCCGGGGCAGTTCCGGATGCAGATGCGCGCCCCCGAGATCGCCGCGGCGGCCCGGCCGGGGCAGTTCTGCATGATCCAGGTGTCGGAGGGATACGTGCCCTTCCTGCGCCGGCCGATGTGCATCGAACGGATCGGGCCGGACGGGTTCAGCATCCTGTACAAAGTGGAAGGCGAGGGCACGCGGCTGCTGGCCGCGATGGGGCCGGGCCAGGCCGTCGGCGTACAGGGCCCGCTCGGGAACGGGTTCCCTGTCGATGCAGGCTTCGCGCGCCACATCATCGTCGCGGGCGGGATCGGCGTGGCCACGTTCCCCGCACTCGCCGAGGCCCTTGCCGGGGCATGCGGGCGTCCGCCGGAGGTGGTGCTGGCCGCGCGTACACGCCACCTGATTCTGTGTGAGGCGGAGTTCGAGGCGTTGGGATGCCGTGTGCACGTGGCCACGGACGACGGCACCGCGGGCAAACGGGCGTATGCGGCCGATATGCTGGCCACCCTCTCCCCCAGTCCCGATACGCGGGTGTATGCGTGCGGCCCGATGATCATGATGAAGACGACGTCCGACGTGGCGGTGGCCGCGGGGGCGAGTTGCCTGGTGTCGCTCGAAGCGCGGATGGCGTGCGGCGATGGGGCGTGCCTGGGCTGTGTGGTGGAATCGAAAGTGGAACGCGAAGGCGAACGAATGGTTCGGGTGTGTGTGGACGGGCCGGTGTTCGACACGCGCCTGATCGACTGGGAAGCGCATAATCTGGCCTATGACGTCTAGGGCGCCGAATACGTCCATCGATTTGGGCGGACTGAAGATGAAGAACCCGGTGACGGTGGCATCGGGCACGTTCGGATATGGCCAGGAATATGATCGGTATTTCGATGTGTCGCGTCTCGGGGCGGTGACGACGAAGAGTCTGTCGCTCGAGCCGCGGGCGGGGAACAAGCCGCCGCGTATCGTCGAGACACCGGCGGGCATGCTGAACGCCATCGGGCTGCAGAACGTAGGGCTGGAGGCGTATCTGCGCGACAAGGCCCCCTACCTTCGCGGTAAAGGCGTGCCCGTTATCGCGAACATCGTCGGGCGGACGCCGGAGGAGTACGCGGAACTGGCGCGCCGGCTCGAAGCGGCGGATGCGGCGGACGCGATCGAGGCGAACCTGTCGTGTCCGAACGTGCACGATGCGAAACGGGCGCGGGGCGCGCGGATCGTGTCGCAGTCGCCCGAGGCGGTGGGCCGGTTTACCGAGGCGATCGTGTCGGCGACGCGGCTGCCGGTGTTCGTGAAGTTGACGCCGAACGTGCTGGATATCGCGGAACCGGCGTTGGCGGCACAGGAAGCGGGCGCAACGGGCGTATCGCTGATCAACACGCTCATCGGGATGGCGATCGATCCGGAGACGCGCCGGCCGCGGCTGGCAAATGTCGTGGGCGGGCTGAGCGGCCCGGCGATCCGGCCCGTGGCGGTGAAGATGGTATGGGACGCGGCGCGGGCGCTCGATATCCCCATCATCGGCATGGGCGGGATCGCAACGGCTGCGGACGCGATCGAGTTCCTGTTGGCGGGGGCGCGTGCGGTGGCGGTGGGATGCATATCGTTCCGGCAGCCGGATGCGGCCGTGCAGATCGTCGACGGGATTGCGGACTATCTGGTGCGGCATGGGATCTCGGACGTGAATGAACTCGTCGGCGCGGTGGAGGTGTGACGCCCGTCGCGGCTTGGCGTTGAGGGAAAGGCAATCATGGGCAAGAAGACGCAGTTGATCGCCGTGCTGGACGTGGACACGCGCGAGGAGGCCTTGGCCATCGTTGAGGCGGCCGAGGGCTGCCGGTGGTTCAAGATCGGCTCGCAGTTGTTCACCCGGTGCGGGCCGGAGATCGTGCGGGATGTGCTGGCCCTGGGCAAGAAGGTGTTTCTCGATCTCAAGTTCCACGACATCCCGAACACGGTGGGGCATGCGGCCCGGGCCGCGGCGGACTTGGGGGTGGATCTGTTCACGCTGCACGCGGCGGGGGGGCGGAAGATGATTGCCGCGGCCCACGAGGCCGTGAAGGGCACGAAGACGCGCATACTCGCCGTGACGGTGCTGACGAGTCTGTCCGACAAGATGCTGCGCAGCGAGGTGGGCCTCTACGAGACGGCGGCGGATGCGGTGGCACGCTACGCGATCCTGGCCGTGGACACGGGCGCGCACGGGGTGGTGTGCTCGCCGCAGGAGATCGGCATCGTGCGGAACGTGGTGGGTGACGAGCCGCTGATCGTGACGCCGGGCGTGCGTCCGGCGTGGGCGAGCACGGACGATCAGGCGCGCGTGATGACGCCGGGGCAGGCCGCCGAGGCGGGCGCGGACTTCATCGTGGTGGGCCGGCCCATCGTGAAACACGACAATCCGGCCGAGGCGGTTCGGCTGATTCTGGAGGAATTGGGTTGATGACGGAGGATCGGGTGATCGAGGTATTCCGCGAAGCGGGGGCCTTGCTGGAGGGGCATTTCCTTTATGCCAGCGGCCGGCACGGCCGGCAGTTCCTGCAGGCGGCCCGGGTGCTCCAGTATCCGGGACACACGGAAGCCCTGTGTAAAGCCATGGCGGCCCGGTTCGCGGGCGACGGCGTCGAACTGGTATGCGGCCCGGCCACGGGCGGGATCGTGCTGGCCTATGAGACGGCGCGCCACCTGGGTTGCCGGGCGGCGTTCACCGAGAAGGAGGGCGACGGAAGCATGGCGCTGAAGCGCGGGTTCCGTCTCGAGCGCGGCACGCGGGTGCTGGTGGTGGAGGACGTGATCACCACGGGCGGCTCCGTGAAGAAGACCATCGCCCATCTCCGCGATCGGGGCGCCGAGATCGCGGGTGTGAGTGTCCTGATCGATCGCAGCGCGGGCGAGGCGGGATTCGACTGCCGGTTCGAGCCGCTCGCCCACCTCGCCATGGAGAGCTGGGAGGCTTCGGGGTGCGCCCTGTGTGCCGAAGGCCGGCCTCTGGTGGATCCCGACGACATCATCCTTTGAGTCCGCGGCGCCGGGCGCTGTTCGGTGTGCAGGCCGAGTCCCGGGTTCGTTGTGCCTCGCAACGGGGCGCACGTTTTTTGAACGGCGGGCTGGGCGTTGGTATAGTGTCGACAGAGGGAGTGAGGACTGAGAGGGTTGGCGGCCCGGTGCCACTGTAGAGGGAGACTCCCGGCCCCGGCTTGGGGCCGGCTCGGTTGGTGTTGTCCCTGAGCGAGGATGGCGCGGCGTCATCCATCGGGCGGTAGCCACCTTCGGAGCTGTATGTGGTAAGCCGGTTTCGGCAGGGAGTTGCTCGAGACGTAATGAGACGGCTCAAGGCGGATCTTCATTCACATTCGGCCGACGATCCCTATGACCGCATCGCGTATTCGACGGAAATGCTAATCGACACCGTGGCCGGCCTCGGCTATGACGTGCTCGCGGTGACGTGCCACGATGCCGTGGTGTATTCGAAGCAGCTCGCGGACTACGCGGCCCGGCGGGGCGTTGTGTTCGTGCCGGGCATCGAGCGCCGGATCGAGGGAAAGCACGTCCTCATCTTGAATCCCGACGAAGAACAGGCGAAGGTGCGCACGTTTGCGGAACTGCGAGCGTTGGGCAAGCGCCGTGCGGCCGTCATTGCGCCGCATCCGTTCTACCCGACGCCCCGCAGCTTGTGGAAGCACCTCGCCCGGAACATCGACTTGTTCGACGCAATCGAATACTGCTCGCTGTATTCGTGGGGGCTGAATCCGAACCGGTTGGCCCTTCGGGCGGCGCGGAAGGCGGGGCTGCCGATGGTGGGCACGTCGGATGTGCACCAGATGCCGTATTGCGACACGACGTTCACCTGGCTGGAGTGCGAGCCGACGGTGGAGGGTGTCGTGGAGGCGATCCGGGCGGGCCGGGCATGGTATGCGAGCCGGCCCCGTTCAACCTGTTATGCAGCCTGGGCGGCGCTGAATGCGGCGCGAGGCATGATTCATAACGTTGCCAATCCGTGAACACAAGGAGGTCGTACGGCTGTGATCGATCGCATCACCATTTTGGGTGGTAGCAGTGTTTATACGCCCGAATTCGTATTATCCATCATCTCACACAACGTGAATGTGAAGGAAATCGTCCTGGTCGGCCGGGAGGGCAGGAAGCTCCCCCTGGTATCGGCGTTCTGCCAACGGCTGCTGGACAGGAGCGGGTTCCCGGCCACGGTGGTCGGGACTACGGACGCGGCCGCGGCCATCGCGGGGGCGAAGTACATCCTGAACCACATCCGAGTGGGCGGCATGCCGGCCCGGCTGCGCGATGAGAAGCTGCCCCCCCGGGATGGAATGATCGGGGACGAAACGCTCGGGGCGGGGGGATTCTCGAATGCCCTGCGGACGCTCCCGGTGGTGTTCGAGTATGCGGCGTTGATCGAGGAGATCAATCCGGGGGCGGTCGTGATCAACATGACGAATCCGCTGGCGATCTGTATCGAGGCGCTGACGCGGTATACGAAGTTGAAGGTGCTGGGCGTGTGCGATTTGCCGGGCACGTACACGAAGAAGGTGGCGCGCCTGCTTCGCGTGGATCCTTCGGAATTGAGCGTCGACTACATCGGCCTGAATCACATGGGTTGGATCCAGGACGTGAAACTGGAGGGCCGGAGCGTGATGAGCCGGGTGCTCGAGCGGATCGAGCACGCCAAGGAGGATGGGTTCGATCACGAGTTGGTCGAGTTGTTCCGGATGATTCCGACGCGGACGGTGGGACTCTGTTTTCATCAGGACGAGATCCTGAAGCGGCAGCAGGCGTGCAGCCGGTTCCGGGCGGAGATCCTGCATGAAGCGGAGCAGCAGATTCTGAAGCTCTATGAAGATGAACACCTGTTCGAGGTGCCGGAGTTGACACGGGCGCGGAATGCGGTGTGGTATGAGGAGACGATTGTGCCGTTGATCGCCGCGCTGGAAGGAAGCAAGGAGAAAGAGACGATTTTGTGTGTGCGGAACGACGGTTCGATCCGCGATCTGCCGGAGGATGGGAGCGTGGAGGTGCCGGTGCGGGTGAGCAAGAAGGGATTCCGGGCGCGGAAGGTGGGGAGTTGTCCGCGGTTCCTGAAAGGGCTCTTTTTCGCGGTGAAGGAGAGTGATCGATTGACGGTTGAGGCGGTGCGGCACCGCTCGTACGAATATGCGCTACAGGCACTTACGATTCATCCGCTGGTGCCTTCCGTCGATGCGGCCAAGAACTACCTGGCCCGGATCATGAAGGAAGAAGGGATTGAACTCCATTGACGGGTTCGGGAATGGAGAGGAGAGTGTGATATGCGGCGGCTCATGGTGGGGACGTGGATTGTGTTGCTTCCTCTGGCTGCGGTGGGCCAAGTGCCTGTTACGGGGGTAGAGGGCGCAACCCTGGCAGACATCGTGGGGACGGAAACCCTGGTGACGGTGGTGCTGAGCCGGCCCGGGGCGGAAGACTCCAATCTGACGATTGTTGACGTTCACGAGAACTACATCACCGTGGTGTCGGCGAGCGGGGAAGAGAACTACTACCGCTTCGTCGACATCAAAGAGATCCGTGTGCAGGGCGGGCTTGTCGAGGCCAAGGCGTTGCGCCCGCGGAAGGACATGATGCTGACGGGCCAGCAGCAGCAGGCGCTGGGGCGGGCCGTGCAACGTGCGCAGGAGATCTTCCAGTCGAGCAACGACAACCAGCCCTTCAAGATGGCGGCCGCAGTGGTGATGATCGTGGCCGGCGGAGACGAGGCGGCGCAGGCGGCACGCGAATACCTCGCGAGCCTGGCGGAGAGCAACGATATCCGTGTGGGGATCGACGCGGGGCTCCGTCTGTATCTGGCCGGTGAGCCGTTGCCGGTTGACATGATCGAGGACGGCCTCCAGAGCGGTACGCCGCGGGTGCGGTCGCAGGCGACATTCATGGCGGGCTTGGTGGGCGATCACGAGTCGGAGCCGATGTTGTACAAGATGCTGCAGGATCGGGCTGCGGAATTCTCGGCGCCGGCGGCCCGGGCCCTGTCGATCCTGGGCAACCGGGATGCCATTCCCGAATTGCTTGCGATGCTCGTGGAACGCAACGAGAGGAAGTCCTCTGCGGCGGTGTTCGGGCTTTCGCTGCTGGGGGGAGACGACGTGATCGAGCAGTTGAAGCTGATGCTGAATTCGTCGGAGGGGCTTGCGCGGTTCCGGGTGGCGAAGGTGCTGTACACGCTGGGTGAGCCTTCGGCGCGGCGGCTGCTTCGCGAGGAGATCATTCTCGAGCCGGCCCTGCAAGTGGAAGCGGCGGCGTTGCTGGCGCGGGACGGGGACATCAAGGCGATGCAGACGCTCCGGGAGCGGCTCGAGCGGAAGTTCGAGCCCACCGAGGAGAATCTGCTGTGGCGGGCCGACGCCATCGCAGCGCTGGTGGCGGCGAACGATCGGACGATGCTGGGCCCGTTGATGGACTTGCGCCGGGCCGAATTCCCCGCGGTCAAAGCCAGGGTCTACGACTTGGTGGCTGAACTGGGGCAGCGCTCGTTCATCGTGGTGATCCAGCCCGGTATCGAGGAATCGGACTTGGCCATCGCGCTGAAGGCGTGCGAGACGGTTGTGGCGTTGACGGATTCGGCGTATCGGGAACGGCTGCTGTTGAACCTGCGCTAGAGGCGCGCCTGCGCTACGGGCGCGCCCGCGCTACGGGCGTGGACGGTGGAGCGATGACGCACCGGCTGCATGTGTGGATCGCGGGCCGTGTTCAGGGGGTAGGGTTCCGCTATGCCACCGTCCGGGAGGCCACTGCGCGCGGACTGACGGGCTGGGTGCAGAACCTCGATGACGGGCGGGTGGAAGCCGTGTTCGAGGGGGAGCGGGTTCTGCTCGAGGACATGGCGGACTGGTGCCGCGGCGGGCCGGGATTCGCGCGCGTGACGGACGTCGAGGTGCAGTGGGAGAGCGGGGAGCCGCGGTACGATCGGTTCGGGATCCGGGGATGGTGAACGCGGCCGGGCGCCGGCTCTGGGGCCGCCTGCTCCGGGCTATTTCCTCAGGAGCCAGATCATCTCGCTGGAGGAGTCGGTGAAGGGCCGGCAATCGAAGTCGCCGAATACGGCCTCCACCGTGAATCCGCACGAGCGCAAGAGATTGCCCATTTCGCGGGGCGTGAACCAGACGCGCGTGAGCGGGAGGTCGATCGCACCGGTGATCCGGCCGTCTTCGTCAACCTCTTCGAGCACGTGGGTTTCCGTGAACGTCTGAGCGTGCTCGTTGTACGTTGCGGCGCAGTAGTGGACAAGGCGGCCGTTTCCTTCGGGCGCGGGATGGCGGCCGATCAAGCGCAACGTGCCGCCATGGCCGCCAAGGAAGCGGGCGATGAGCGAGGGGCGGGCGGCCCAGACGTTCAGCACGAACAGGCCGTCGTCTTTGAGGTGGCGGTGGACGGCGCCGAGGCACGCGTGCTGATCCTCCTGGGTGAGGGCGTGCATGAAGGTGCGGTAGGCCATGGCGATGAAGTCGAACCGGGCGTCGAGGCTGAAATCGATCATGTCGGCCTCGACGAGATCGAGGCGGCCGGGCGTGTCGCCGATGGCCTCGATTTTGGCTTGGCAGATCTCGAGCATGGGCCTGGAATTGTCGAGGCCGACGACATGGACGCCCGACATGGCCATGGGAATGGCGAGGCGGCCGGTGCCGCAGCCGAGTTCGAGGGTGATGCCGCCAATGCGCACCGCCTGCCCGACGTAGAACTCGGCCTCGCCGGGGAGCCCGGTGTGAATCAAGTCGTAGTAGTCGGCCCATGCGTCGTAGGAACTCATCTCTCCCCTACTCTTCGGCTGCCCGTTCGGTTGGGCGATCATGCTCTTCGAGAAAGGCCAGCATCTCCTGGAACAGGGCACGGCGCTGGCGCATGTGGACGTAATCGAATCCGTGGTTGCGGCCCGGGGCGGGAATCAGCCGGGTGGGCACGCCCTGCTCCTTGAGCCGTTCATGGAAGCGTTCAGACATGGAGAACGGCACGACCATGTCCGACGTGCCGTGGACGAAGAGCATGGGGCAGGAGGCCGGGCTGACATAGGAGATCGGGGAGGCGGTCTCAAAGGCGTCCATAACGGTGTTGGGATCGTCTTCGCCGACAAAGGCACGCAGGAATCGCCTTCCGCGGCGCGCGAACAGGCCATCCCGCTTCTTGTCTCGATACTGGGTGAGGTCGACGGCGCCGTACAAGGACACCGCGGCCGACACGGCACTGGAGGCGCCGGGGTTCTGATCGCCTTCGAAGCCATGCTCGGGGCCGGTGGTGGCCAGGAAGGCGGCGAGATGGCCGCCGGCCGAGGCGCCGAACGTGACGATCCGCTGGGGATCGACGCGCCATTGCTCGGCGTTGAGACGGAGCCAGCGCACGGCGGCCTTGCAGTCGTGTAAGCAATTCGGGAACGGGTACTTGGGCATCATTCGGTAGTCGATGGTCATGACGACGTATCCGCTTCGGGCGAACTGTCGGCAGTACCAGGCCTGTTGGTAGCGCGTGCCGATGGCCCAGCCGCCTCCGTGGATCAACACCATGCCCGGACGCAGCGTGTCCGGAGCGTCCGCGTCATCGCGCGGAATGTAGAGCGTCATCTTGAGTCTTCGCCCGTCGGGCTCGGCGAACACAAGGCCCCGTTCGGTGCGAAATCCGGCGGCAGCCGCTTGAACTGTCATGATCATTCCTAATGTCGCAATCCCAATCCGCAGCATGCCGGTAACGATAGGCCAGGACAAGAAACCAATGCAAGCGGGAACTTGCGCGGGGCTGACGGATCGGCCGAAGCGATTGGGAACCGGTGAGTTGCGCGGCCCACGCACCGGCTGCGGAAACAGGCGATTACCGCTTGTAGGTTCCCATCAACTGGCCTTCGGCGAGGATATGTCCTTCCATGGCCTTGACGAGGGCCTTCTTCGACATGCCGGGCACCAGTTCGAGCTGCCCGTCGAGGGCGTAGAACTTGAAGAAGTAGCGGTGGGGCTTGCCGGGCGGGGGCATGGGCCCGCCATAGCCGATCGTGCCGAAATCGCTCTTACCTTGCATGGTGCCGTCGGCCAGCGTCGCGTTGGCGGGCATGCCCTCGGGGAGTGCGCGCGTGGCGGAGGGGATGCCGTAGATCACCCAATGCACCCAGGTGCCGACGGGCGCGTCCGGATCGTCGGCGATGAGGGCAAAGCCGTGTGTGCCCGCAGGCGGATCGCCCCAGGCCAAAGGCGGCGAGAGATCGGGCCCTTCGCCGGTGTGTTTCTTCGGAATCGGCTGCCCCTCAGCGAATGACGGACTGCTCAGTGCGAGACTCATGACTTGGCCTCCTTTCACGGCGTCCCCGCCTTGCGCATCTTGCCGGATCGTGTTGTCCTGTTGCGATGAGGGTTTGCCGCAGGCGACAAGGAGCGACAGGACAGCGAACGCGATCAGGCCATGCAGGCGGTGGCGCGGCAATACGGCGACGGCGGTTCTGTGTTTCATGATTCGCCCCTCCCATGACTGCCCTCGGCGATTCAGTACGCACCGTGTGCCCATTATACTGCCAAACCCGGGAAATCCGCGCGGCTAACGAGGGGCCCCAGCGAAGCAGGCCCTATCCGCGGGCGACGGCTTCGAGTTCGGCCCAGCGTTCGTAGAGGCGCTCCACCTCCGATTTGGCCGTTTCGAGTGCGTCGAGCGTCTCCTGGACGGCTCTGTAGTCGCCCTGGTAGAAGCCTGGGGCGAGCACGGCCGCTTCGAGTTCGGCCACCCGGGCTTCGGCGGCGTCATTGCTTCCCGATGATCTCGTCAACGTATGGATACTGGCGGTCCAAGACGTCCAGAAGCGTTGTGCCTACCTGAACGGTGAGGCGCTTGAGGTCGAAGAAATCGAGAACGGCCCGAAGATGAGCGTCGGACCCGGGCTCCAGACCCCCATCGTTTGCCAGCCTTCGAGCAACGAGTTGAAGTTCGCTCGGCGGGATTTCTCCAAAATCACGAGGACCGCGATCCCGGACAAGAACGGGTGGGGCGCCTTTCGAGCGCACAATCGAGTGCACGAGGCCCCCCTTGCCAGATTCGTCCTCTTTCACGACTCGGCCGTCTCGAATGGCGTGCTGCAGGGCCTTGTTCATCGTACGCTTGAGTTCGTGGCCCATCCTACGGATCCCACAGCCCCTCAGATAGACATCGTACGACCGCTTGGCAAGCATCGGCCCCTCGACTTCAATGATGCGACAAAGACCCTCCGCCACCTGCGCCGGGCTCGCGTGGCGTGGATCGGGACCGGCGGTGCCATCGAAAGGAGCATAGAGGGAGCGCGTGCCGAGCGTGCCAGTAGAACGTGAGGATTCCGGAAACAGAACGAGTTCCGCCCCCTGAGGAGGACTCGATGGCTGCGACTCTTCCTCAAGTGCCTCGGCGGGATATTCCGGCGCAGCCGCGTTAGGGGTGCCACGGGGTGTGTCTGGCATGCCTGCACCCTCGGATGAGGGCGTTGCGACATCAGGGTCGTCACTGGCCGGAGGCGGCTCGTTCGCATCGGATTCCACCAGCGCTGGTGCACTTGTTTCGAGCTTGGCGGGCGCCGGAGGTTCAGCTGCAGTCTTGTCAATACCACCCGGTTGGATGCCCAAACGATCCAGCTCTTTCCAGACAGGCTCCATGGCCTTCACGGGGTCGCGGTAGAAGTCGCCACCTCTAATCCGCGCAAACTGCCAACCGGCCCGTTCGAGGTCTCGTTGCCTCGCCATGTCGTGTTCGTAACGCTCGGCCCCGTGCCATTCGTCGCCGTCGCACTCCACTGCGAGCTTGCCTTGCATGCCCTCTACAACCAGGTCGATGCGATAGCGGTGATTAGTGGGATCACCGACGCATACCTGGGTCCGCACGTGAAATCCGCGCTCGATAATCAGCCGGAAGACGTCGCGCTCGAACTTGGAGTCAAAGCGCTGCTCGTTCTCCTCGGTAGTCTGGCGTGCAGGGTCAAGCATGTAGCTCAGGAGGCGATGGCGCATGCAGACGTCGCTCAGCACATCGAGGGTCGCCGTGTGGTAGAGCCAGAGCTGATCCTGTGCCCGGCTCACGGCCACATTGAAGCGCTGCCGCGCGGATTCAGTCGCCAGTGTGCCGATTCTCCTTTCGCCCGGCGCCGCGACCATACTGAGAAACATGACGTTGCGTTCGTCCCCCTGAAACGCGTAGGCATCCCCGCAGATGATGCGCCTCTCCTCAATGATCTCCGGATCCAGGTTCTCCAGAAGCTTGCGCTCGATCAGTCTGGCTTGGGCCTCCCCCTGCAGGCTGACGACTCCCATGGTTTTCCCTGCGTATCGTGGGTCGTTGATACAGGCGATAATTTGCGCAACGATCGCATCCGATTCCGGCGGATTCTGAGCGTTCTGCGGGCCGCCGACTCGATAGCCGTCTGCCACGTGCCGTAACACGAGCGGCTGCAGGCGATTCGCCGGATATGCACGCAGAGGATCGAGCGGCGTGCCGTTGCTTGCATAGCAAAGATCGTTTGAGAACTGGATGATCTCGGGCATGCAACGGAAGTGCTCGCGAAGCACGATATTCTGACTGAGGCGAATCTTGGCATTACCGTACAGGCTGCTCTGGGGCGACAGTGCGTGATGGTGAGGAATACCGTCTAGATAGTGCTGCTGGAGCCCGGCGATTGCTTCGTCGGCGATGCCAACGCCATATGGACTGATCTGCTGGTCGTCGCCAACTACCACCATCTTCTTGGCAATGTAGAATAGAAAGAGACTTTCGATTCCCAGCTGGCTCGCCTCGTCGACAATCACGAGATCATAGCGGCCTGGGGCCGGATCAACCATTTCGGCGACCAGATAACGGGGCATGATCCAGACCGGGATCGCTTCGCGACAGGCATCCATGTATCGTCTCGCCTCCCTGCGCAGGCGAGCCATTTTGGCAGAGCGCCCCGTTCCTTTCCCCATGGCTCGAACGGCCTCACGCCAGCTTTTCAGGGCTGCAGCCTCGCGCGGAGAGAGGCGGTTGAAGAAGTGTGTCCACGCGCGGAGGGCCGCCGCTTCGGCGACGAAGCCACCGATTTCCTTCTCAATCTCGTGTCGGCGCTGCCATAGCTTCTGCCGATATTGGAAGTCCGAACGCTTCTCAAGCCAAGCGTCTGCAACAGCCCAGTGCCAAGCATCCTCCCATGCACCGAAGCGGTCGTTCCACGCCACATCGTCGAGGCTTGCTGCGACGCGTTTAGCCAGGCCGGGGACGGTATCATTCAGCGATTTCTCGATCTGCATGCGCTGCTGCTGGTCCGCTCGCGTCTCTTCGATTGAGAGGATAGTTGCATAGCTCTGGCTATAGGCATTGACATCACGTGCTTCGATAGTGCCGGAGAGCTGCTTCACAACCGGATGAACATCGTGCAGGTCGCGTATGCTGGACATGGCTTGGGAACATGAATCGACCGTTCGAGCAGCCTCCTCAAATCGATCCTCTACTGCCGCCGCGTCAATGAGCTCAAGCCATTCCTGAACCTTGCCACCCAGCCAGTCAGGCTCGGGGATTGGCGGCACTATGGCGGCCATGCTTCGGGCCAGGCGGTGGCAGGCGTCAACGTATTGACGGTACCGTTCGAGGGCACTCACTTGCTCTCTCAGCGCGGCAAAACAGAGACGCCGATCGCCGCTGAGAGGTTCAGCGCCAACACCTTTCCAAGCTGATTGCACATCCGCCATCGCAAAATCGAAGTCTAGATGGTCACAAACGGCCTGCAGCTTGTCGCTATCTGAAGCCGTCTCGCCGTCTACCAAGACCTCATTTTTCAGATAGATTCGTCGTTTCAAGTCCTTGGGAGTGAAGAGGCCAAAACGCTTCCACTTGTTTCCCTCTTTGAAGTGCGACAGCACGGCTGCGGCGTCAGCCCGCACCTTTCTCGGATCGTGGCCATTTGGAATCGTCACTACTCGGTCATCAAGACTATCGAGAAGCGATTCCATCTTGGGGAGCCGCTCTTGGCTCAGCTGCAGGACAGTGTCCCAGCGTGCGCGTCGCCCTGCGACCAAATCCTGGATAGCGCTCTGTTTCCATTCGTCTTCAGCACGGCCCAGCGCAAGACGTTGCTGGTCGATCTTTTGGAGGGCTGCTCGGAGTTTCTCCCGCGATGTGGCGGAAAGCGCATGGATCGGGGCATACGCGGGGTGTGACCGCAACTCCTCGTGCTGCACGACCTCTCTTGACGCGTCCCGTTCGGCGGCAACTGCCGCCGCGAAAGCCGTAGGGGTCGGGAGATCCGCGCTAGCGGGAATCTGCAGACTGGCATCGGCAAGTTGTTCATCCGTATGGCGCCTCCG
>JAFGTL010000266.1 GCA_016934125.1 Candidatus Hydrogenedentota bacterium | reverse complement strand
GGGCCCCCCGTATCCGCACTTGGAGCAGAACTGGGCGCCCTTTTTGACGCGGGCGTTGCAGTCCGGATTCTGGCATTTGTTTGAGAACAGTCCCATGACCTACCTCCTTCGTGCCCGGGGCCGGCGGGGCCCCCCATGTCGAGTCCCATCACAGTGTCTGGGGTGAGACGTCGCTGTCAAATGATCCGGCTGACTTGATAGCCGGAAGTTACTCAATCAGTTGAATGGATTCAACGTATTCCTTGCGGATGCGGGCGTCCTGGCCCTTGAACGTGATCAGGTAGTAGGGTTCGTCCTCGACGATGACTTCGGCCCGCTGGGTGAACCCGCCGGCCAAGGTGATGACGTAGGCATCGCCTTTGGCCTTGGGCAGCAGGCCGGGGGTGGGCTTCTCGGCCCGAACGGTATAGCCGGCACTGAGTTCGCCGTTTGCGAACCGCTCGCGGAATCCGAGCACGCGGACGACGTACTTCTGCGTTTCCTTGAAGGGGGGCACGCCGCCGTAGCGGCGGACGTTGCCCGGCCCGGCATTGTAGCCCGCCAGGGCGAGGCGTTCGTCGCCGCCGAACATCTTGAGCATCAACGCCAGGTACTGGGTGCCTCCGCCGATGTTCTGGGCGGGGTCGAAGATGTCGGTAACGCCCATATCGCGGGCGGTGCCGGGCATGAGCTGCATGAGCCCGCGGGCGCCGGCCGGCGACACGGCGTTGGGGTTGAAGTCGCTCTCGGCCTTGATGACGGCGAGGACGAGGTGCTTGTCGACGCCGTAGGAGGCCGCGAAGTGCTCGACGAGCCCGCGGATGTCCGAGGGTGCGAACTCGGTGATCGGCAAGGGCTTGACGAATCGCTCCGGCGGCGTGACGGGGGTGTACGCGATCGTGATGCCCACGTAGTCTTCCCGGCGGGGGTACTCCTCGGTTCGCCCGTGGACGGCGAGGAACTTCTGTTCTTCGAGCAGTTCGCGGAGGTTTTTGCCCTGGGTTTTCTGCTGTTCGAGGGACTCACGCAGGCTGAGGGCCGCGGCCGGGGGCACGGAGCTGAGGGCCACGGCGACGGCCGTCATGGCTGCGAGGACGATTCGGCGAACCCGGGCCTTGGGCCGGCCCGTGGGCTGCGCCTTGCCGATCCGTTGTGAACTCATCGTACCGCCTCCCAATGTTGTGTTGCTGGGGTTACTGTTCCACGGGAGGTTTCCGGACATAGGCCACGGTGTTGTAGAGGTCCGTCTCGACGACCTCGAGGTCGACGTTCGTGAGGCGCTGGATGGCGTTGGGCACTTCCACCCGCGCGCTGGGGGTCAGGTAGATGAGGAACTGGTGCATATCGCGATTCGGATCGCCCTCGGGGGCGTCGGCGCGCGAGAAGGGAAGGTAGCGGACCTGGCGCACGCCGGGCAGCCGTTCGAGTTCTGTTTTCAGCGTCTGGCGCTCGCGTTGATCGAGGAATCCGACGACATACACTTCGTGGGTGGATGCGCCGTCGTAGAGCTGGGTCAGCCGTTCGAGCACCTCGGCCGCAAGGGCGTCGGCGGCGTCCTCGATGGCATGCTTGCCGGCGCGGTCGGCCTTGAGCTGGGGTTTCCGGTTGCGCTGTTCGATGGAGCCGGTGGCCACGATATGGGCGAAATCGGCCGGGATGAAGGGCGAGGGCGACACGGGCTGGAGGAGTTGGTAGTCGAGCGTGGTCATGCAGGTGTAGAACTCGCCGTACTTGTCGTACAACTCGGTGTCGGCCTTGATGTGAAGCACGAAATCGCTCTGGTACTTGATGGTCTTGCTGTCGCCGGCGAGCCGGGCGAGATCCCCGGGGCTGGGGATGGGGTCTTCCTTGACGGTGACGGCGAGACTGCCGGCGCGCAGGGCATCCGCTACCGCATGGCGGGCGGATGTGGAGATGGCGCCGAGATCGCTGTCGATGGACTCGACGCCGCCGAGTAGAAACGTGACGTTTTCGCTCTGAAGGGCGCGGATAGCGTCTTCTTTGAACCGTACGCGCAACACGACGCGGCACAGGCCGCGCTCCTCGGTCTGCTCGACGATATCGTAGGAGGCGTAGCGGCCTTCGGCGGAGGCCTCGATGCGGTTCTGCATCATGAGGTAGTTGTTGGCCACGCCGTGCGAGGCGATTTCACCGCCGAACCGTTGCTCGATGGCCGAGCCGAGGGCGTCCATGATGGCGGCCTTGCGCGCAGCAGCGACGTCGTCGGCGATGGGCGCGTAGCCGGACACCTCGACGCCATCGGGGGCGGCGGGGGCGGCCAGTAGCTGGGGTTGGGGTAGCTCGATCGCCTGGGCGGGCGGCGCCGAGGAGAGGAACCGGCTGAGGGTCGCATCGACGGTGAGCGTCTTGCCGCGCTCGATCTGGATGAACTGCGGTTCGGTGGTCTGGTACTTGTCTTTCCGGAGCTTGATCCAGAACGAGGAGCCGACGTCGACTTCGACTTCCATGGGGGTCTGTTGGGAGCGGGCGCCGGGCGGCCAGGGATGATAGGTGCCGAATTCCTTGTCGGACACGAGCACGGTGGCGCCGGGGGGATTGGAGCGGATGATGATCTTCTCCTTCATGGCGCCGGCGGAGCCGCGTTCGAGGTCGAAGGAGATGGTTCGATCGAGGGTTGACTCGATGTGGACGTATTCCGGGTCGGACTCCCGATTCCCCTTCTTGACCTTCACCCAGAACGTGTCGCCGACGGGGACCTTGCCCTTTACGGGCGTGATGGGTTCGCCGATGGCGTTGCGCCAGGGATGGTAGGTGCCGTCCATGGACTCGGCGACGAGCACGGTGGCGCCGGGGGGATTGGACTCGATCCAGACCACGGTGCCGCGGACACTCGGGCCGGCATCGGGCTTGTTGGGCCGCACCCAATCGGGCTCTTCGGGGCTGGTGATGATGCGCACCTGCCCGTCCGTGGCCAAGTCGAAGTGGACATCGGCATACTGGTGTTTGGGCCCATAGCGTTCGGCGGTAATCCGGGCTTCCTGGGAGTCCTTGTAGTCCTTTTTGCGGACCTTGACCCAGATGGTCTCGCCGGGCTTCATCTTCCACTCGAACTGGGACGGTGTGTAGCGCTGGCCATCGATGCGCGGCCGGGTTTTGCCGTAATCCACCCACTGCCCGGACGGATCGGGCGCCTCGACGATCTCGGCGTCGCTGGGTTCGGAGGTGATCCGAGCGTGCATGGTGACGGTCTGGCATCCTCCGGCGGCGAGCAGCAGCAGACTGCACGCGATGAGCAAGGCCTTGAGC
>JAFGTL010000265.1 GCA_016934125.1 Candidatus Hydrogenedentota bacterium | reverse complement strand
TCGTTCAAAGATCGCCAGGTGTCCGCCGGCATCAGCCACGCCCGCGAGATCGGCGCCGGAACCGTGGCGGTCGTGTCGTCGGGCAACGTGGCCTGCGCGGCCTCCGCCTACGCAGCCCGATCGGGCATGCAGGCCGTTCTCCTGATGCACGGCCACGCCGCGGCGGGCAAACTGGCCCAGGCCGCTGCGTATGGCGCGACGGCCGTGTCCGTCGACGTGCCCTCCGCGAGCGCGGTGTTCGATCTGTGCATCGAGGCCTGCGAGGCCTTCGGCTGGTACCACCTGTCGACCGCGGGGTTGTACGAACCCTACAACGTCGAGGGGGCGAAGACGATCGCCTACGAACTCTTCCAGCAGACGGGTGGCCATCTGCCCGACTGGATCGTTGCGCCGGTGGGCGGCGGCGGGCTGCTGGGCGGGATCTGGCGGGGATTCCTGGACTTGCAGCGGCTCGGATTGCTCGACAAGCTCCCGCGGCTGGCCGGGATTCAGGCGAGCGGCTGTGCGCCGCTGGTGCACGCGATCGAGAACGGCGAGTCGTTCCTCGAAACGCTCGAGCACCCCTGGCCCGACCCCCACACGATTGCCGGCGGCATCGCAGACGACATCCTCTTCGACGGCCATACCGTACTGCCCGCCATCCGCACGACGAATGGCGCCGGCCTCGCCGTCGACGACGACGCCATCATGCGCGGCGAACTCGAACTGGCCGGGGCCGAGGGGCTCCTGTGCGAACCGACGTGCGCCGTAGTGATCGCCGCCCTTGATCGCCTGCCCGGGGCGGGGGCGGACACGACGGTGTGCTGCGTACTCACCGGGAACGGCATCAAAGACCTCGATGCGATCCGGGCTCACGTCGCCGCGCCGGCCCGGATCGCGCCCGAGTTGGACGCGCTGCGGCGCGTCGTGGACGTGTCCTGACGCCCGCGCCGAACGGGCCATTCCGTGCTATACTGTCCGCGTGGTTTGTGGGCGCTTCACGAGGGAGGGTGACATGACGGACGGCACCAATCAACGGGAATTCACGCGCGTCCCCGTCCACGTGGTGGTGCAGGTGAAGGCGGGCGGCCCTGACGCCATCCGGGGCCGGCTCGAGGACGTCAGCCTCAAGGGCCTCTTCGTCTCGTGCGACGCGACGTATCCGGTTGGCACGGCCTGTACGATCGAGCTGAGCCTCGATGCCGGCGAGCAGGCAATCCACATGGACGCCCGCGGCACGGTGATGCGCGCCGACGCCTCCGGCATGGCCATCGAGTTCGAGGCCGTCGACGCGGACAGCTTCGACCACCTGCGCAACCTTGTTCTGTACAATGCCGCTGATACGGAGCAGGTGGAAGACGAGTTCGATGACAGCGTCGGCATCAAGCGCATGCATCGGGGCGAGTAGCGGCCATCCAGCACGTCGCGTTGTCCGGCCTGCGGGGGAGAGGAGCGTTTGCGATGGCGAATACGGACGCGGCACACCGCATTGAAATCGTTCGGGGCGACATCACTAAGGAGCACGCGGACGCCATCGTCAACGCCGCCAACGGCAGTCTGCTGGGCGGGGGCGGCGTGGACGGGGCCATCCACCGGGCAGGCGGCCCGGCGATCCTGGCTGAATGCCGCGACTTGAACGGCTGCGATACGGGCGACGCCAAGATCACCACGGGGGGCAACCTGCCCGCACGGCACGTCATCCACACCGTCGGCCCGGTATACCGCGACGGCAACCACGGCGAGAGCGCGCTCCTGGCGAGTTGCTACCGCCGCAGCCTCGAAGTGGCCGTCGAACACGGGCTGAAAACCGTGGCGTTCCCGGCGATTAGCTGCGGCGTGTACGGGTATCCCATCCCCGAGGCGGCCCGGATTGCCGTCCATGCCGTGGCGGAGTTCCTCGACGGGCACCCGTCCATCGAGCGCGTGCGCTTCGTGCTGTTCACGGAGGATGTGCGCGCCGCATTCGAGGCCGCACTCCGCGCCGAAACGGGCTCCTGAGCCGGCCGCGCTTCAGCCCTGCATCTCCTCGAGCAGCCGCCAGCACAGGAGCTGCATCCGGGGCAGATGGAACGGGCCCTTCCAGTTGTTGCCTTTCAACGGGATCGACACGCTGCCGTCCCGGTGGAGGTAGCCGTACCACTCGCCGTGCTCCGGATCCGGGAACCGCGCGTACGCCCAGTCGTGGGCATCCCGGTGCCATTGCGCGTACTTCTCATCGCCGGTGAGCTGGTAGGCGAGCAGTGCGCCGATGATGCCCTCGTTGTGCGGCCACCACAGCTTCATGTCATGAGCGTATTCCGTGCAGGGCAACCCCTTGGCGTCGGAATAGTAGACGAACCCGCCGTACTCGTCATCCCACCCCTTGCGCCAGGAGCAGTCCAGGATGGCCAGTCCGAGCTTGCGCAACGCCGCGTCGTCGCGGCGCTTGGCCTCGCGGAGGATGAACCAGCCCGCCTCGATGGCGTGGCCCGGGCACAGGAGCCGGCCCTCGAACGAGTCGATGAACTCGCCGCCGGGCCCCACGAGTTCGAGCACCGCGTCGAACTCGGGCTTCACGAAATCACGCTCGATCTCCTCGATGGAACGCTCGATCCACTCGACGCACACGGGATCATCGACGGTTTCGCGCAGAACTTGGGCGGTCGAGATGAGTATCATGGGCATCGCGAGGCCTTTGCCCGGACGGACCTTGGGGTTGACTTTGGGATCGAGCAGGCCGGGCGTCGTGTGATAGCGGATCATGAGCTTGAAGAGATCGAGGGCCTGCTGGGCGGCCCGATCATCGCCGGCGGCCTTGGCGAACGCGGCCAACGCGATCGTGGCGAAGGACTCCGTGAACAGATACCGGCGCTTGCGGAGGGGCCGGCCGTCCCGCGTGACGGAGAAGAACATGCGCCCGTCCGAATCGAATCCGTGGCGCCGGATGAAGTCCACCCCGTGCCGCGCGAGTTCGAGCCATTCCGGCCGGGCCTCGACGGAACTGTACACTGTCGACAGCAACCACACGAACCGCCCGTGCGTCCACATGTACTTGTCCGTGGACACGACGGATCCGTCGCGATTCAGGCCGAAGAAGAAGCCCCCCTGCTCCATGTCCGGGCTGTGGTTGATCCAGAAGGGCAGGGTGTCTTCCAGCAGCCCATCCCGGTAGAGCGCGGCCAGGCGCTCCATCTCGGCCTTGGTGAGAATCGAACCGTTACTCATGGTTGACACGCTCCTTCCTGGTTCCCCATGCCCCGCACCGGCACGGGCATTCTACACGTTCGCCCGCGGAAACCAAATCGGGCCGTCTGGAGCCGACTGGCGCCGGCGGGGCCGCGCGCGCTATGCTCTGTGCCGGGATGGGCGGGCCGAGGAACCCAACCGGTGGGGAGAACGAACATCATGGGACTGATGCTTGTGCTGACGGCGATGGCCGCACAGGAGGTCGCGATGGACACAGACGCGAAATGGCCGGAGGGCGCGTTCTTTGGGCTGCACTACGATCTGCACCCGAGCGCGACGGACACGGAACTCGGCCGCGAAACGACGTACGAGCACATCCGGGCGGAACTGGAGAAGGTGAAGCCGGATTTCGTCCAGTACGACTGCAAAGGGCACGCGGGCTGGTGCGGCTATCCATCCGACGTGGGCTCGCCCTCGCCCGGAATCGTGAACGATGCGCTTCGCATCTGGCGCGACGTGACACGCGACATGGGCATTCCCCTGTCCATCCACTACTCGGGCGTGTGGGATACCCGCGCCATCGAGCTTCATCCCGAGTGGGCGCGGATCAAAGAAGACGGCTCCCCCGACGGGAACAACACCGATCCGCTGGCCGGCTACCTCGACGAACTCATGATCCCTCAACTCATCGAGGTGGTCGAGAAGTACGACATCGACGGGGTATGGATCGATGGCGAGAACTGGGCCAGCCGCCCATGCTATTCCGAGCGCTGCATCGCCGAGTTCAAGGCGCGGACGGGCATCGAAGCCGTCCCGCACAAGCCCGAAGACGCCCACTGGCCCGAGTGGCTGGCGTTTCAGCGCGATCTCTTCACCGAACACGTGGCCGCATACACGGAAGCCCTCCACGCCAAGAAGCCCAGCATCGCCGTTTGCAGCAACTGGATGTACAGCGTGCGGCAGCCGGAGCCGGTGGCGGCGGCGGTGGATTACCTCAGCGGCGATTTCACGCCCTCGTTCGGCCCCGAACGCGCCTGTGTCGAGTCGCGCTTCCTGGCGAGCCGGGGCCTGCCGTGGAACCTCATGGCCTGGACATTCCTCAACACCGGCGGCCGGGGCTGGACGATGAAGACGGTGCCGCACCTGTGCCAGGAGGTCGCGGTGACGCTGGCACAGGGAGGCGCCGTGTTCCTCTACAACCAGCCCCAGCGTTCCGGCCGGCTCACCTCGTGGCACCAGGACATGTTCGCCGACGTGGCTGCCTTCTGCCGGAAGCGGCAGGCCTACTGCTTCCAGTCGGAAACCGTGCCGCAGGTGGCGCTTCTCCACAGCCAGAGCTTCTTCTACCGGCATAACGATCCCCTCTTCAACCTGGGCAGCGCCCATGAGCCCATGGAAGGCGCGCTGCACGCGTTCCTCGAAAACGGCTATTCCGTCGACGTCCTGAACGAACAGGCGCTGCTCGAACGCATGGCGCAGTACCCTCTCGTCGTCGTCCCGGAGCAGGAGGGCCTGCCCGCCGAGGTCATGGACGGCTTGCGAGCGTACGTCGAGGCGGGCGGGCGCCTGCTCGTGGCGGGTGCCGGCGCGGCCGCCGAGTTCGCCGCGCTCGCGGGCATCAAGGCCGTCGAAGGCGTCCAGCACGATCAGAGCTACGTGCCCGCCGGCAACGGCTGCGCGACGGTGCCCGGCCCCTGGCAGGCCGTGGAACTGGCCGGTGCGGCCGAACTGGCCCCCCTCCTCTACCAGCAGGAGCCAGCCTTGAACCGTCGCGATACACCCGCCGCCGTCCTGAACCAGGTGGGCGAAGGGCGTGTCGCGGCGATACCCGGCCCCGTGTTCCGCTCCTACGAGGCATCCCATTATCCCCGGTTGCGGCGTTTCATCGGCGACGTCGCGGCCGCGTTGGATGCGCCGGGCCTGGTGCGACTCGAGGGCCCTTGGTGGATCGAGATGGCCGCCCGCCAGAAGGACGGCAAGACGCTCATCCAGTTCGTCAACCGCGCGGCCGCCGGGCACCTCGCACCCAACCGGCACACGGTGGAACACGTGCCCGACACGGGCCCCTTTGTCGTCACCGTCCCCTGCGACACGAAGCCGGTTCGTTGCCATCTCGCGCCCGATGAGGCCGGGCTCGAGTGGACTTGGAAAGACGGCCTGCTGACGGCCAAGATCGGCGGACTGGCCATTCATAACGTGCTCGTCATCGAGTAGCGCCCCAGCCGGGGTAGAAAGGAAGGCTGCGGACATGGACGAGCTACGGGGCTCGCAGCGGAGATACTTGCGCAGTCTCGCCAACCGGCTTCGCCCCCTGGTGCAGGTGGGCCGGCAGGGCGTGACGGACACAGTGGTCAAGGCCATGAACGATGCGCTGGACGCCCACGAACTCGTCAAGGTGAAGTTCGTCGAGCGCAAGGACGAGAAGGAAGCCTTGGCCGAGGCGATCGCGGAGGCCACCGGGAGCCATCAGGTGGGCATGGTGGGCCATACCGCCCTCTTCTACCGGCAGCAGAAGGACGAAGCGAAACGGAAGATCGACCTCGCCGGCCGGTAGCCGCGCCTTCACGGTGTTTCAGAGGGTGCGCGGGCGAGTTCGGGTGCGGCCGGCAGTTCGCTGAATGCGTCGAATTCGAGCCCGTCGGCGTCGGCGAACGACAGCGATATGGCGAAGGCGCCCCAGTTCTCGTTCCCTGTGTTCGCCACCTTCAGAACCACGTCATTCCACCCCGCCCGTAGCGGCAGAACTACGTCCTCCCCCTGAAACCCGGCCTGTCTATCCAGATCCCCGATGGGTTCCCCGTTCACGCTCACACGCACCGGATCATCGTGCCCGAGCAGGAACCGGCATGGACAGGCGGCCTCGGCCCGCACGCGCACGCATACATACGCCACCGCCCCGCTCATCTGCTGCACACAGCGAGGCCCCGCCATCTTCGGCTTGTACAACGCCGCCAGATCGAGCCAGCCCAGCGTCGTGCGCGCCCGTTCCCAACGCACCTGGCGATCATCCTCGCCCGGATGATCGAGCTTGTAGGGCCCGGTGAAGTTCGTGCCTGCTGGGTGGCCGAGATCGACGCCGCCGTCCGGCGGCAACCCCGTGTCGAGGCCGCCCGCGAACGGCCCGATCACGGCGACGTTCAACTGGCGGCCGGGCAGCAGTTCCTCGGCGTGGCTCCCGGGCTCCAGCGGCGCCTCGGGATCGCGGAGTTCGGCGGCCGGCAACCGGCAGAACCGGTGGTGTGGCTCCACTTGATACCAGTATCCGACGCTCGTGATCTCATTCGCCATCGCGCCAAAGGCCAGGCGGGCCGATTCCTCGAACCGGATCGGCCCTTCGAGGTAGAAGCGATACATCGAGAGTTGGCCATCGGCCTGGTGGGTGCAGCCCGTGTACGGCGAGACAAAGGGCGCGATGCCCCACGCCGCGCCGAAGTAGTCCTCCCCGCCGATTCCGTTGAGGCAGCGGGGGCGCGCCCCGGCGTCGAGAAACACGACGTCGCCGCCGCCGTGATACCACGCGTCCGCGGCGTCGTCCTCGCGGAGGTGGTACGTCATGCCGGCGATAAACCCGCGCCCTGTCGCCTCGATGATCGAGTACGGCCGGGCCCGGCGCAGCGCGGGCGATTCCCGCCGCCACTGCGCGTGGAAGTAGGGGACTTCGTCCGGCAAGCCATCGAACGTCCGGTAATCCGCCTGGAAGTACACCGCGCCGTTGACCGCCTGCTCCTGCTCATTGGTAACCGTCACCCGGGCGGCGTGTCGGAACGGCATCGGGAAATAGCAGTTGTAGCCGTTATTCGGGGCCACGGCCAGGCACGCGGTGGCGAAGGGCCGCTCCGGCGCACGGTGATTGTGCCCCACGCCGAAGAAGTCCGCCAGCGGCGCCTCCACGCTCGGCTCGGACTCGCCGTCCCAATACATGCGGAGCACGATACGGCGGTAGTCGTTCTTCGCCGTCGTCATCCAGATGTGGGTGATGCATGCCGGGCCGGCCAGATCCATCAGCGTTTCCGTGGCGCCCGGCCCGACGCCCATCAACTGGGTGACGCGTCCGGCCTGGCCCCCGTCCGGAAGCCCCAGCTCCGCCTCGAACGGCAGGCCTCGAGCCCCCGCCGAGAGAGCCAGCGCGAGTACGACGCCCGTTGCCCTCAACCGTCGGCCCGTCACGACGCGCTACTCGGCCGGTTCGAGACGCACATAGTCGACGCCGGCCATATGCCGGGGCTCCGCCTCGGAGTTCGCCCCCACGATCTCGATGCGTAGCGTGTGGTCGCCGGCGGCCAGGTCGACCACTCCCATGTCAAATGGCCCGTAGGGCCGAACCGTGCGATGGAACAGATCGATGGGCCACCGGGCCTTCTCGCCGTCCACATACACCTGCACGACGCCGTAATCCCGCGCCTGCGTGAACGCCATGATGAGGGTGTACTTGCCCGCGTCGCGCACCGGGAACGCAAGGTCGAGCGTGTCGCCGGGCTGCGCGTCCGTCCACCACAGTTGGGCCGAATCGCTCCACTGCTGGGCGCGGCCCGCCAACTCCTGCCGGCGCGCATTCCCGGCGGATTTGGCGACAACCTTCATCCGCTCGCCCTCCATGGCGCCCCGGACTTTCAGGGGCGGGGGGATCTCGGCGGCGCAGTAGTCCCAGCGCTCCGTCACGGGCACCGGCGCATACGCGTCGACACCACCCGGGGCGAGGTACCAGTAGGCCGTTGCGGCGAACAGGCACGGGCGATCGTTCGGGAAGTACTTTTCGATACACCCGGCGAACGAAGTCTGGAACGGCACGTTGTCCGTGATGTGCCACCGGTTCACGGAGATGTGTCCCCGGTTCGCCATCGAGATCGTCTGGTTGTGGTAGGCGCGCGCGAACAGCGTCGGATTGCCCCAGGCATACCCGAAGTAGTCTTCCGAACCGGTGCCGAACGTCGAGGGGAATACCTCGCCGTCGACGAAGAACTTCTCGTCGCCTTCGCCCCACCAGCCGCCCTCCGGATTCCACACATGGAGGTTCACACCGCAGAACCGCCCGCGCCCCTCGGTGATCACCATCGGCCAATCGATGGCGCGTTCCGGCTCCTTGGGCAGGAAGGCATCCCGATGCCACTTCGCGTGGAACCGGCCCAGATCCGCCGGATCCGCCGTCAACGGGGCGTGCACGATCTTGAGCCGGGCGCTCCGCGGTACGTCCCCGTCATTCACCAGTTCCACGACGGCCCGTTTGGCGAAAGGCATATACCAGTGGGAATACCACCAGCCCCCGTCGGTGTGCCCCATGGGCAGCGAGCGATACACGTTGGGGCCCGCCGCCGTGCCGAAGAAGTCCGCGAAGGGCGCCCATACGCTGGGCTCCTTCTCGCCGTCCCACCGGATCTGCAGCGCCAACTCGCGCAGGGCCGCCTGATCGGCCGGGGCGGGCGGGAGTTCGACAAAGGCCCGGATACTCGTAATGGCCGCGGGGCCGTGGAGTTGTGCGACACACTTCCGCCCGTGGGGGCGCACGCGTACGCGCTTGCTCTTCACCGACTGGCCGGGGCGCCGGGCAACGGGATTCTCGCCCATCCGGCTCAGAAACCGATCCGCGTCATCCAGGGCCTTCGCACCGGCCGCGTCGAGGTTCCGGCTGAAGGCCGGGACAGTCGTGCCCGGCGGAAACGTCCCGTAGGTGAAGTGGTAGTAGCGCCCCCAGCCCTTGTCGGCGACGATTTTGCACGACCGCTGATACGGAATCGGCACGTAGCAGTTCCAGCCTCTGGCGGACTCGTAACAGAGCGCCCCCCGTGTGAACGGCTCACTGCTGCCGTCGAAGTAGGCCTTGAACGGCAGGTCGACGGCCGGCTCGGTGGCCCCGTCCAGGTAGATGCGCACGTGGCCATCCTCGGGCCGGGCCGACCAAATCCGCCAGATGCACCCCGGGCCCTCCATTTCGGCGAGCACGTACTGCCCGTTCTCCTCGCGGATGTACTTGTCCCCGTCGCCGTTCGCACTCCATCCCACGTACTTGCCGCTCGCGGCGTCGAACGAGCTCGCTCGATCCCAACTCGACCACTGGGCGCACGCCTCTCCCGGCTCCGGGAGCGACGCGAGCCGCTCCAGATCCGTCAGGCGCGCAGCCAGCTCCCCATAGTCCAGCGCTTGGCCCATCGCGACTGGGCACGCCATGAGCCCACAGCATACGATCAAGAGCGCCGCTTGTCTCATTTCAAGATCCCCCTCCTGGTTGCGCCCTTCTTCCCGCCGGTTCATAGTAGCACTCGTCCCAGCGATTCCGCCAGGAAGACACATGGACGCAACCGGGCCGCGAGCGGAATGGCCGGTCGCAGCGCCGTGTTACACGGTAGGGAAGCCCTGCCTGCCACGCGGGCCGGGTGGGAAAAGGAGGAAAGCATGCCGGGCACAGGCATGGGCGATGTATACCGGGACATCCTCGAGCATATCCTGGACGGCGTCTATTTCACCGACCTGGAGCGCCATATCACCTATTGGAACGAAGCGGCCGAGCACGTCACGGGCTATGCGCGTGGCGAAGTCTTGGGCCGGTGGTGCGGCGGCGGGCTGCTGTCGCACGTCGATCCGGAGGGGCGCAGTCTGTGCCGGACGGCTTGCCCACTGGCCGCGGCGATGCGTGACGGAACCGCCCTGGAGGCGGACGTGTATATGCATCACAAGGCGGGCCACCGTGTGCCGGTGCACGTCCGCGTCGCCCCGATCCGCGGCGAAGACGGGGTGGTCACGGGCGCGGTCGAGATCTTCCGCGACTCGACGCCCCTCGTCGAACGTGACGCGGCCATCGAGCGGCTTCAGGACGAGGCGGAACTGTGTCCCACAACGAAGGTCGGCAACCGCCGGTATGTCGAGGCGCGGTTGGAGGCCAGTCTCGATGCGTTCCGCCACCGTGGACGGCCGTTCGGCGTCCTCTTCATCGATATCGACCACTTCAAGGCCGTGAACGACACGTACGGGCATGACGTCGGCGACAACGTGCTGCGCACCGTGGCCGCCACGCTCACCGGAAGCGTGCGCGCGGAGGACTGCGCCGGGCGATGGGGGGGAGAGGAGTTCGTCGTGCTCCTTCGCCGTCTCGATGGCGCCCAAGCGCTCGCCCCGCTCGCGGAACGATGCCGCGCCCTCATTGAGCGCTCTGACATCCCCATCGAGCACGGAACGATCACCGTAACGGCTTCAATCGGGGGAACATGCGTTCGCGACGACGACACGGCCGAGTCGATCCTCAAACGAGCGGACGCGCTCATGTATCGGAGCAAGCAAGAAGGCCGGAACCGCGTGACCGTCGACTGAGTACGCGGGCCATTACCTGCCCGAGCCCGTCCGGCCGACGGGCCTGAGTGCAACCGTCGGGATGGCCCGTTCGGGCGCTTCCTCCTCGGCCACTTCGACCTCGGGCGGAGCGTCGAGGCGGATCAGCATCGGATCATTCGGCTCGACGACGGTGGGGAATCCCACCCATCTCGCGCCGATCAGATCGCGTCCCGAGCAGTATGGCCCGTCAAGGTATACGGTGACGGGCGTGCTGCGCAGGTTGACGAGATACAGGAACGGCGCGCCATCGGCAAGGGCGAACCGGCTCCGAACGCCCTCGAGGGGATAACCGTGCGCATTGACGGAGCGCGGAACGGGTTCGAGCGCACCCATCTCGTAAGCCGCATCCATTCCGTGCAGATAGTTCAATGGCGAGTCGGCGCCGCGCACGAGGATGGCGCGTGTCGTGCTGCTGAGCACGCCCTGTCGCGAGGCCCCGCGTTCATTGTACGGAATGAATGAACCGGCGCGGACTGTCACGCCGCCAGCCTGAATGTACGCATCGATGGCTGCAAACGCCGCATCGGTGAGGGCGATCGTCTTCGGGATGATGAAGACGTCGACGGCATCGAGGGCACCTTCTTCGCATTGCCGTTCCGACACGAATCGAACGCCGTAGCCGAACCAGGAACACCCCGTGAACGCGCATTTCACCGAATCCAAGTACGGATCGCCGTCATCCCGGATCTTCGATGAATTGCTCCACAACACCGCCACGTTCGCCGGGGCCCGCTGAAACGCCGACACGATCGGCGCCAGGCGGTTCAGATCCATGCATGCCGTCGCAAACCCATCGAGACACTCCGGATGGCTCAGCAATCCGTCCGACTCGCGCCCAGGCGCATAGGGGGCGCCCAACGGCGTCAGGCATCCGTTCAGGCCCGCCATCGCGCCTTCCCACAACCGGGCGTGGACATACGCGAACGCATCCGCGCCCTGGATGGACACGGGCGGAATGAGGCGTTCCGCCGTGTTGAACACCGGCTTGTCCGGGGCGAGGGAACGGAGCAGGGCGTGGTGGACGAACGCGTCGGCGCCATCCATCGTGGTGCAGCCGTTCACGTCGAGCACACCCGCCAAGGCCTCGCGC
>JAFGTL010000264.1 GCA_016934125.1 Candidatus Hydrogenedentota bacterium | reverse complement strand
TCACAAGCCGACGCGTCGCGGCCCAGCGCGGTCAATACGTCGGCCGCGGCCCGATACGACGCGTAGTAGAAGGCGTTGACCACGGCGTTTTCGCGCTCGCGCGAACACTCGAGGTCGTAGTCGTCGCGCAGGTTCTTGGGCCAGTCCACGAGGATGGGCTTGCCGGCGCCCCCGACAAGCAACCCGGCGTCGCTCTCATACTCGGCGAAGTAGGCGAAGAACGCCGGGAACGCGGCATCCGCCATGCGGGTGGCGAACTCGGTGTCGCCGGTGGCCCAGAGGTAGTTCCTGAGGAGCATGGGCCATTGGAGCGAGTATTCGGTGAATTCCTGCATGAAACTGCCCGGTGCAACGGCCATGATGCCGGGGCAGATCCGTTGGGAGGCCTGGAAATCGGCGATGGCCTTCCTCGATAACGTCGGAGCGGCCGTCAGCGTGAGGTGGGAACGGCTCACGATGAGGGTATCGCCGAGGTACTGGCCTTTCTCGCGGGAGGGGCAGTCCACGAAGACGCCTTGGGCGCCGTAGCGGACGCCGTTCTTGCAGAGTTCCCAGATCCGGGCGAGCACGTCGTCCGACGCGTCGAACCGGCTCGCGGCGGCATCGAAGGGATGATGGCGCACGTCCACCCAAACCTCGGGCTCGGCCGGCGCGTTTAGGATCTCGATGTAGCGGAAGGCGCGGTAATCGTAGAACTCGATGAGATCGTCGTGGCCGGACAACACCGGGAACTCCTGGTAGGTGCAGTTGGCGCGCATGTCGAACCGGACTTCGTCGGGGCCGAGCAACTCCTCGCCGTGGCGGACTTCGATGGTGTGCCCTGTGGGACCGTGGAGCCGGATTCGCGTGCACCCGACGAGTTCCGTGCCGAAATCGTAGAAGAAGCGGCCGTCGCCCTTGTCTTTCACGAGGACGGGCTCGGCGCGGCGGACTTGGAGTGGGGGAGTGGGCTGCTCGACGAAGACATGGTCCTGCCGGCCGGTAAGGGGCGCGTCCCAGCCGGAGTCGTCGAACCCGGCCGAGCGCCAGCCGGCCGGGATGGCGTCCATACGGATATCCTCAGCGAACTGCGTCTGATAGCCGATGGTTCTGTCTTCGGGAAACGCGTCGAGCCGGCGGCACCGCCAGGTGGCGTCCGTGACGTAGCGGGCCGTACGGCCGCTTGGAAAGGTGACATCGAGAGCGAGCATGAAGCCGGAGCGGTTGTCGGCGCTGTTCCATACGCGGTTGAGCAGGCCCTGGTAGTAGGCGTGGGCCGCGAGACAGTTCTGGCCGGCGCGCAACGCGTCCGTGACGTCGAGCAGGTAGTAGGGGTGCTGCGAAGGATAGGCGGGCTCGGGGCCCTGGACGACGAACGCGCCGTTCATGTAGAGCTTGTAGTAGTCGTCGCCGGTGACGGCGAGCACGGCCTTAGCGGGCGAGGCGGGCAGCTCGATCACCTTGCGGAAGCAGGTGTGGACGTGGCGCGGCCCGGACAGGGCCGGTTTGTCGGCATCGGCCTTGTGGAAGAGGTCAATCACTTCGATTCCATCGAAAACGGGATCCCGAATCCACTCTGCACCGTCAAACACGTCTGTCACTCCCACTAACGCCGGCGTCAAGCCCGCAATAACCGCAACCCATACCATCGGCAACTGCGCACACTCCTTCCCTGTCCGCTTCCGGCCCCATGCTTCCGACAGAATTCCACGTCAAACCCGGTTCCCCCTGAACCACCGGCGAACCCGCCGCGAACTTAATTCCCCCCAGTACACGCGGATCTCGCCGATCCGCCCCTGCCAATAGAGCGGCCCCGGATAGTCGCCGGCGGGCGTGCCCGCGTCGGCGCCCACATAGAAGCCCTCGTTGGGCTTGGCGGCGATGAATTCGCCGGCGTCGTTCTCGGCCACGCATTCGCCGTTGACATATAGCCGCATTCCGGCGTCCTGAGTCAACACGGCCACGATGTGAGACCATTTACCGAGGGGAACCGGCGACGTGCCGCGGCATGCGGCGGGCCGGTTGCTTGCGCGGATCGTGAAGTGCGGCAAGGCGTTACGCAGATACAGGCTGAACCCTTGGCTCTGCCCGCCGAAAGACGCGATTACCCCGTCGGCATGTGCCGGGTTCACCCAGGCGCCGACCGCGAAGGGCTTCATGGCAGGGCTGAGGGAATCGGGCGCCGGCTCGACGCGGACAAGGGCCTTGTCGCTGAATTCGAGGGCCTTCCCGACGCGCCCGGCCACGAGACGGGCGCCTTGGGCTATTCCGTCGTGGCCGTTGCCCGACTCGTCGCGAACCGTATCCGCCGAAACCGTTGTAAAAGTATAGTGCAGAGCGAGTTGGAGCGGCACGCGGACATGCGTCCGGGGTTCCGCATCCTGGGCCGTGTAGCCGGTCTGCTTCTTCAATCGGGCCAGTTCGGCCCGCATGTCGGCCAACGTGCCGGCATGGGCCGGGTCGGTGGCCAGATTGACCACTTCGATGGGGTCGGCGCGCAGGTCGTACAACTCCTCGAGTTCACCCGGCACGTGGGGATACTGGACGTACTTCCAGCGCTCCGTGCGTACGCCGGTCATGGTTGGGATTCCGGGCAACCAGGACTCCTGGAAGTATTCGTACAGGAATGACTTACGCCACGTGCGCGAGTCGCCCCGCAACAGGGGAAGCAGTGAGGCGCCCTGCATGGAACGGGGAATCCGGGCGCCCGCCAGGTCGAGGAACGTGGGCCCCAGGTCGATGTTGAGCGCCATAGGGTCGATCACCGATCCGGCCTCCACGAGGCCCGGGTATCGCATGAGAAGAGGGATGCGCAGGGACTCGTCGTAGGCGAGCCGCTTGTCGCCCCGGCCGTGCTCGCCCAGGAAGAACCCGTTGTCGCTGGTGAACACCACGAGCGTGTTGTCGAGCTGGCCGCGGGCTTCGAGCGAAGCGAGCACGGCGCCCAGGCTCTCGTCGACGGCCATAAGTGCCCGCATATAATCGAGATGTGCACGGTTTGTTCCGCTCCAGGAGCCGGGTTTCACCGCATCCGGGACGGATTTGCCCTCGCTCTTGCGCCATTCCTCCATGCGCGCCCCGTACAATCGCGCACGCCGCATCCAGGCCGGCCGGCCCTCGAGCGAGTCCGAGAAACTCGCCGGCTCGGGCAGTCGCGCGTCCGGAAAGGCATTTGCGTGGCGATCGGCGGGCGTGAACGGCCCGTGGACGGCCTTATGCCAGAGCAGGAGGCAGAAGGGCTTATCGCGGGGCTGTTCGATCCAGTCCACGGCATAGCGCGTCAGAAGGTCGGTCATGTAGCCTTCGGCACGGAATGCGCGGCCGTTCTCGTTGAGTTCGGGATTCAGATACTGGCCCTGGCCACGGAAGCTGAGCCAGTAGTCGAATCCGGGCCGGGGCTCGGCGACAGGCCGCATATGCCATTTCCCGACGAAGGCGGTCTCATAGCCGGCGCGCTGCAAGGCCTGCGGGAAGGTGGTGAGGGCCGGATCGGGATCGCGGTGTTCGTTGGTGCGGACGCCGTGCCGGTGGGCGTAGCAGCCCGTGAGAAAGCAGGCGCGGCTGGGCGAACACAGGCTGGTGGTCACGAAGGCGTTGGCGAACTGGGCCCCTTCGCGGGCGAGCCGATCCATGTTGGGCGTCTTGAGGAAGGGGAACCGGCCCGAGCAGCCCAGGGC
>JAFGTL010000263.1 GCA_016934125.1 Candidatus Hydrogenedentota bacterium | reverse complement strand
GCCACGCCGAGAAGATGCACGCCCACAACTGATCCATCGACCACGAGCCGCTGATTGCGTAGCCCACGGGATGAAACGGCCACCAGGCCAGGTTCATCCGAAGGGCGGCGAGCCCCAGGCCGGACAACACGCCGATAATGATGGCGTAGGTGGGCTGGGGCTGGTGGGGGGACGGCGAGGTGAACTGAAGGTTCACGTGATCCCACGTCTCCCGGCCGAACCACTCGCCTGGGCCGAGCACCTGGGCCGACGCGCCGTACTTGTTGAACACCCACAGCATGGCGAAGAATGCCGACACCGTGCCCACCACAATGGCCAGGCCCATGGCGATGAGGTAGCGGCGGTTGTCCATCTTGAGGCGCTCAGCGATACGGAATCCTTCGAGGCCGTGGGGCATCGGGTGGCCGCGGTAGGCGCGGCCGAGGAAGTTGAGGAATCCGAACATGGTGAGGTCGGCGGGGTTGGCATTGCGCAGGTTGGCCGCGCCGAACAGGCGGATGATCTGGCGATCCGGGCCGATATGGTGGAGGTCGTGGCAGGGCGGGCCGAGTTCGGCCCGCATCCGGGTGACGGCGATCGAGGTGAGGAAGTAGAGCAGGAAGAAGAGGGCGGCGATGTGGGGCGACATGTGGAAGTGGATGCTGAAGGCCATGAGAAAGGTGCCGCCGGCCGCGATGAGGATGACGGCCGTCCACGCCTCCTGCCGATCCCAGGGCGAGGTGTCGGCGGGCGGGCGGCCCGTGAGGATCCGGGCGAGCCGTTTCAGGTGATGGCGTGTCACCCACAAGGCGATCAGGGCGAGGGCATAGTAGCCGCCGGCGGTCTGCTCTTCGATGAAGGGGAACCCCGGCATGCCGTGGACGCCGATATGGCTCGCGGCCACCCGTTCGAGTTTCCAGAAGATGTAGAAGAACCAGCATGAGAACGCCAAGTCGAGGGGCATGAAGAAACACATGCCGATGGCGAAGGGGTAGAACGACACGAAGGCCTGGCCCATGTCGCGCCAGGGGCGCTCGGGGAAGAACTGCTGGATGTTTACGATGTGGACGACGGGGATCTTGGGCAGCATGGGGAACAGCACGTTGAGGCCATTGAGGATGTCGATGCCGGCCGCGATACCGAAGGCCAGCCAGAACAGGCGGTTGCGGAACAGGCTCATGGGCTGGGTGGCGAGCGATATGGGCACCTGGATGATGGGATACGACAGCTTCTCGTTCTCCGTCCACTGCTTCCGGAACACCAGGTTCAGGCCCCACATCACCGCGCACAGCGCCAGAATGAAGCAGAACCACCAAGCCAGCGGCCCGATCCAGGGCGTCAGGTTGCCCAGGCTGAAAATGGACTCCTGTCCCAGATACGCGCTTTGCAGGGCTGCCTCGTCGCGAACGACGAGGGCCTCGGGCACCTGTCCCATGAACTCGGCGTAACGGCCCTCGAGGGGCGCGAACCGATGCAGGTGGGACAGGGTGGGCACGATGATCTGGATCATGTCGTGGCTGGCCAGGGCGCTCGAAATGCACAGCATGGTGTACACGACGAGGATCTCGGGGCCCGACAAGGCCCAGGCGGGCTTGTAGCGTTTGGCGACGAAATTGGCGAGGACAATGAGGGCGATGATGAAGACGACGTTGTAGAAGAGGCTGATGGTAGTCGGTTCGCCCGAATACCACATGATCTCCGACAGCATCAGCCACAGGGCGTTGGCCGGGATCAGGACGAGCCCGATGACGACGCTGCGGAAGGTCACACCCAACCTGTCCTACTCCTTGTCCACGTGTTTGTGCGGGCGATGAGCTTCCGCCCCGCGCCGGATGCAGAACACGGTTTTAGCATGATCGGCGCCGGGAAGCAACGTCACGCTTGGCCCGCGGACGCCGGGGAACGGATGGTGGCGCGCCACGCTGCGGGATCCGGGCCGGATCCGGGTTGGCTTTGCGCGGCGGCTGCGGTACACTCGGGCCGTTTCTGAGGCACACAACCACCGAGGATCCCGGCCATGACGCGCATTTCTCTTGACGGCGATTGGAAACTCACCTGTTTTCGGGAGGGCGAATGCGCGGTTTGCCATCCAGACGAACTGGCCGGCGCCGGACGGGACGCCATCCCCGCCCGGGTGCCCGGCAACGTCGAACTCGATCTCGAACGGGCCGGCATCATCGGCGATCCCTTCTTCGCGGACAACATGCTGAAGCTGCGGCCCTTCGAGTTCTACGAATGGTGGTATACGCGCGACATCGATGTGGCCGAGTCGGCCGGGGCCGGCCCGTGGCGGCTCGTGTTTGCCGGGCTCGACACGGTGGCCACCGTCTGGGTGAACGGCGTCGAGGTGGGCCGGGCCGACAACATGCTCATCGAGCACCGGTTCGACGTGACGGACGCGCTCCGGCCCGGCGGGGCGAATCGCATCTGCGTGCGCATCGGCTCGCCGATCCGGCAGGCGCAGCGCTATCGCTACGATGCCACGGTCAAGAGCTGGGAAACGCGCGAGGAGGGCGTCTACATGCGGAAGGCGCCCCACATGTGGGGGTGGGACATCATGCCCCGGGCCGTGTCCGCGGGCATCTGGCGGCCGGTATGGCTCGAGTCCGTGGATGGGGACGCCATCGAGCAGTTGTACTTCTGGACGGCGTCCGCCTCGGCCGATGGGGCGGCCCTGGGCGTGCATTTCCAGGTGCGCACCGAGCGTTTCGGCGGGGAGCAGGATCTCTCGCTTCGGTTTCGGGGCGAGTGTGGCGATCACGCGTTCGAACACGAAGTGCCTATCGACTTCGTTGCGGGAAACGCGGTGATCCACGTGCCCGGGGCCCGGTTGTGGTGGCCGAAGGGCTACGGCGAGCCGAACCTGTATGACGTAACGGTGGCCCTGTGCGCCGGGGGCGAGGTGCTGGCGTGGCGGTGTGAGCGGATCGGGTTGCGGACGGTGCAGGTGGATCGCACGG
>JAFGTL010000262.1 GCA_016934125.1 Candidatus Hydrogenedentota bacterium | reverse complement strand
CGCCCTCGGCTGTGGTTCTTGAGTGAAACGTGCCGCCTCGGCCACGCACCGTCCCGACGTGCGCGCCCCAGACCGGGCACGCAGGCGTATATGGGCTCCTGAGAAGCGCCTTCGTACGCGGCGGATCGGGAAGATCGCTGTGAACCGGCTCAGGCCGCAGACGGACGATCCCTGCCCGAACGGCAGGGCCCCGACGCACTAGCTCCGTCTTTGCGGCGAGATTACGCGCGGTTGCCCTCCGGGGTGAACGGCGATCGGAACGCGGCCCTGGCAAGGCACCGCGCCGCCAAGGACAAGCGGCCGATGCCCTTGCGTGCCCGTTCGGCGATGGGGTATCCTTGCGTACCGGAATGACATCAATGCCCGCTACCGGCGTAGAATGACGCAACGGGTGGACGTGCCTGCCCCGGGGTAGGCATGGAAGCGGTTCCTGTAACGGACAGTTCACAGGCTCCGCGGGGGGGATCACGAGGCCTACCTCCGGAGCGGGAAGGCTCCTGCACGAGGGCGCCTGCCTCCGTACAGGTTAGGAGAAGACAGTATGGCAACGATGGAACCCGGCGCGATCGCGTATTTCGAGGGGGGCTATGTCCCGGTCGAGGAGGCGAAGGTCAGCATCATGACCCACGCCTTCAACTACGGCACGGGGTTGTTCGAGGGCATTCGGGGCTACTACACGGCCGACGAAGACAACATCCTCATCTTCCGCCTCAAGGAGCACGTGGATCGATTCGTGCGCAATTTCAACGTGATGTGCATGGAGATCCCCGAGGGACGCGAAGAGATCGAGTCGATCTGCGTTGAACTCGTCAAGCGCAGCGGATTCAGGGAGGGCGTCTACATCCGCCCGCTCTGTTACAAGAACGAACTTTCGCTCGGGCCCAAACTCCGCGGCGTGCAGAGCAGCCTGTGCTGCTACGTGATCAAGCTGGGCGACTACGTGGACATCGCCTCGGGGCTCGATGTGGCGGTCTCGTCGTGGCGGCGCCTGTCGGACAACGCGATCCCGAGCCGGGTTAAGTCGACAGGGAGCTACGTCAACTCGTCGCTCGCCGCCACCGAGAGCAAACAGGCCGGGTTCGATGAGGCCATTTTTCTGCGCGAGGACGGCTCCGTGGCGGAAGGCAGCGCCATGAACCTGTTCATCGTGATGGGCGGCAAGCTGATCACGACGCCGACCACGGCGGATATTCTGGTGGGCATCACGCGGAACACGGTGCTGGAACTGGCCCGCGAGGAACTTGGGCTCGAGGTGGTGGAGCGGCCCATCGCCCGCACCGAGCTGTACGTGTGCGACGAGGCGTTCTTCTCGGGAACTGGGGCCCAGGTTGCGCCGGTTCGCTCCGTCGACCGCCGCGTCATCGGCAACGGCGAGCCCGGGCCGATCTCGCGCGAGCTTCAAGACCTTTACTTCAACGTGGTGCAGGGGAAGGTGCAGAAGTACCGGCATTGGTGCACGCCCGTGTACTAGACGGGGTCGATCAAGTTGTCTGTTAACGCGTTGAGCCGTACACGGTTAGGTCGTGTGCGGCTCGCTTTCTCCGGGTCCCCGCGAACTCGCGGCCGGCTCTGGGGTCAAACCATACTGGAGAGGGGTGAATGACAACAGAGCGGAGTCTTCGGGAAGCGATTTGCGAGGTCGGCCGGCGCATGTACGCGAGGAATCTCGTTGCGGCGACGGATGGCAACATCAGTGTCCGGCTCGAGCCGGATCGGTTCCTGTGCACGCCCAGCGGGGTGTCCAAAGGGTTTATGTCGCCGGACGACATCGTGGTAGCGAACGCCCAGGGCGAGAAGATAGTCGGGCGCGGCAAGGTGACCACCGAGTTCTTCACGCACTTGGCCGCATATGAGCAGCGCCCCGATATCGGCGCGGTGGTGCACGGCCATCCGCCCATCGTGACAGGGCTGACCCTGGCTGGCCTCGGCATGGAGCAGGTCTTCCTTCCTGAGGTGGGGTACGCCCTCGGGCCCATTCCGACCGCCGACTATGCCACGCCGGGCACGAAAGAGGGGGCGGGCGTCATTCGCGAGTGGATCGGGAAGTGCGATGCCCTCCTCCTGGATCGGCACGGGGCCATTTGTGTTGGCAAAGATGTGTTTGACGCCCTGTTCAAGCTCGAGAAGGTCGAGCATGCGGCCGAGGCCTTTGTCGTGGCGCGGTCTCTGGGGACGGTTCGCCTCATGCAGCCCGAGGAACTCGCCCGGCTGAGGCCTGTCCGGGAGGAATATGGGGTGACTGGGCGGGCGCTGGACGAGGGAGAATGAACCGAATCCTGGCTTGAACGTATGCAACCGAAAGCCAAAAGGGGGGCATAATACCGCTGGAGAGGGATCGGGCGCGAGCAGACGGGAGTTCATTGTTGACACATGCGCCTGTTGCGAGTATGTTGGTTGTTGGGGCGATTGGTTCTGCCGGTTGGCTGCCCCTCCCGGACGGGGGGCGTGACAGAGGCCCGAAAGGAGGGCCCCAAGATGCACATGTCGAGAGGCCCGGGAGGATCCGCCGGGGCCTGTCCCGCTTGACAGTATTTTTACTATTGCTAGTTGACTATTCGATCTCCGCGGCTATAATAAGCGTGTTCATTCTGCAGTGAACGGGGTTGGGGATCTCGCCTTCGCCGGTGGAGGAACCCGGGCGGGCGAACGAGCCGGAGGAGTAAGTGTGCCGATAGAGTTCAAGCCTTCCGATTCCGACAAGACGCGGCCGTGCCCGAGTTGCCGGATGATGATCAGTATCCTCGCAACGAAATGCCGGTACTGCGGAGAAGAAGTCGGCCGTCCCAAGGATGAAACCCGCACCATGACCGTGGCGGACCTCGGGGGTGAAACCGTCACGCGTTACGCCACCTCAGCCACGGTGATGGAGGCTCTCGAGGCGTTTCGTTCCGAAGAGGAGATGAAGAGCAACCCGCCCGATGATGCGGAGGATGAGAAACGTTCTCTCTTTCGCCGCAAGTCGAAGTCCAGGGCGGCAGCGGAGGAAGAGATCTCGTCCGATCCGGTTCTCGACGGCTTGCCCGAGTTGGATGAGCGGAGCCAAGCCCTTGCCTCGCTGACCTCCCCCTCGGCGCCCAAGCGCCGGGGCGTGTCGAGGCGGAGGCCCGAGAAGCCCACGTGGATGAAGCGGGTGGCCGTATTTGCCGGGTTGGTGGCCGGAATCGTCATCCTGTATCTGGGTGCCGTCAAGGGCTTTGCGATGATGCGCGCAGGCGACGACGCGCAAGAGCCGCAGACGCGGAAGTATGCCAACGAGGCCGAGAGCATTCTGGCCAATGACGGCGATCCCATCAAGGCCTTGACGGTGGCGGTCGAGGCGCAGCGCAAAGAGGATCATCCCAAGAACCGCCAGGTGTTGCAGGCGGCCCGCGATAACGTGATCGCGGCCGTGCAGGCCCACTTGAACGCTACGCCCTGGTCGCTCAAGGATCTGTCGACGGCGTCGGGCCTGGCCACCCAGGCGCTTGACATCAATCCGCATGACGATACGCGGGCGCTGAAGGAAGAAGTGGATCGCGAGTACTTCGACTACTACATGGTTCTGGACGCGATCTCGAAGGAGGAGGGCGAGTCCATCGCGACGTTTCGCCTGAACCAGGGCGTTGTGTCCGACGAGGCCGGGGCTACGGTGAAGGCGAAGGTCGGGGATGTCGTTCAGGAACGGTTCGAGGTGGCCAAGATCGCGAGCAACTACGTCCGGGTTCTGGACAAGAAGCGGAACAGCCGGATGGTGACGTACGATTTGTCCGGGAACATTCGCTGAGTACGGCGCATCCTGAAGCGAACGGGCCGGGGCACGCCCCTTTCTGATATCCGTGAGGCACGGCGGTCAATTGTGCTATCATGACAGTCTGTTCTGGAGGCGGGGGATCTCGCCGTCGGGGACGGTTGTGTAACCTTGGGTGCAAGCCGGCCGGGGGATTCGTAATGATGAAACGACACAGGTGGCATCGATGGGTGGTTCTTGCGGCGATCGTTCTATCCGTGTGCTCGTGTGGGCGCTTTCTGAACCGTGGGGCCGCACCCTCGCCGGCCGCCGGTGGGGCCGCCGCCGAGGAGTCCCGCGCCGAACTCGAGGCGAAGTTGCGGAACGTCGTACGGGGCCACGTCGAGGCGGCCGAATCGAGCGAAGGCGAAGGGAAGGCCCGGCTGGTCAAGCGTACGCCCTACTACGTCAAGGAATACGCCGTCTATCCGGATGGCCCGGATGCCATCGAACTGGCCATACGGGAGGCCGAGTCCCGAACCGTGCCCTATCTGGCCGATGTGACGCTGAAGAAACAGCGGTACTCGACGGATCTGCATCGCAAGAAGGCCGATGCCCGGGCGGATTCGGTGCTGTTCCGCGGCACCGGGGTCGAACTCCTCACCTATGAACTCCGAGACGGCAAGTGGGTGAAGCTGGGCAGCCTGTTCGTCGCGGATCAGGTTGAGGAGTACGTCAACGGCGAATGGGTGCCCGTCCAGGAGGCCGTCGACCACCTCGTCGCCGAAGAGAAGGCCGAAGAGGAGGGTTGGCTCGGCCGGGCGTGGTCGTCCATTACGGGGCGTTGAGTATGCCGCGCCGAACCCCCGCTGGCTTCCGCTGCGCCCCACGCGATTCCCGGCCACCTCAGGGCCGTCCGGGGCCGGGGACATCCGCTGGGCGGTGATGACGGCCCGAACCCCTCAGAACGGCAATACCCCCGCGGAGGCAGTTGTGGCATTCGGTTGGCAGGGCGTTGAGGCCGACACGCCCGCAGGCTGGGAGTTGGGGGCGTACGAGGGGGACTTCCGCGCGGGCCACGCCTGCCTGGACGACGGCACCCAACTGCGTTTTCGTGTCCGTTGGCACGATGGCGCGGGGCGGCCGACCCCGCTGCAGACGGTGCTGAACCGGTACCGGCGTTCTGTGCTTAAGTCTTCTAAGGACGCGGAGTTCTGCGTCCTCGATCCCGAGGCCCTCCCCGTTCGGTTCCGAAAGGACAAGACGATGCTCCCCTTCTCCTGGGAGGCCGGTGTGACGGGACAGGGCGTGGTCTGGCGATGTGCCGTCTGCCGGCGGATCGTCGTGGCAGAGGTGATGTCGCCGCCCGGGGAGGAGGGGCAGAAGGCCGCGCGTCGGATCCTGGCCTCGGTCCGGTGCCACCGCGACGATGATGAGAGGCTGTGGGCCGTCTACGGCTTTGCGTTTCGGACGCCGGATTCCTATAATCTGAACGAGTCCGCCCTGCACTCGGGCCGGCTCCTATTCTCGTTCCAGGGCCCGCGTCAGAGCTGGCTCGTGGTTGAACGATGGGGGTTGGCCTCGCAGTTGCTGGCGAAGGCGTCGCTCGATGCCTGGCCGCGCGAGTTGCTGAAGCTTCGCCCCACCTGGCGCGTCGACGATCTGGACACGGCCGAGACCGCCGTGCCGGCCGCCGGAGGAGGGCCGTATCGGGCCTGTCGTTTCTCGGCACGGGTTCGGCGGCGCCGGGGCGGTGTGTTCGGCTCGTTCTCGCGGCCGGCGCCCGTGGCGGGGCTGGTCTGGCACCACGCCGACGAGGACAAGATCGTCGCCGTGATGGCGGCCACCGGTGACGAGGATTCGACGGAGCACACGGATCTCGTGACACGGGTGGCTGGAACCGCGGAATGCCGCTGAATGCGTCGACGTCGACTCAAGATGACCCGCCGGGAGATGCTCGAGTCGGTGCCGCACCTGAATTCGCAGGTGCGGTGGGAGCATCTTGAATCGGGGGAGGTCATGGCGGTCTATGAGCAGGAGCGCCGCGGGTTCCGGAAGCTGTTTGCCCGGGTGCTGGCCACGCCGGCCGTGGCCCAAGTGTTGCTGGATGACGTGGGCACGAAGGTTGTCGGCGCGATCGACGGTGTCAGGACGGTTCAGGAGCTGATTGGATTTGTCGCGGACGAGTTCAGGCTGAGCCGGAAAGAGGCGGAGGTCTCCCTGCTCAAGTACCTGGAAATGCTGGGGCAACGGCGGCTGGTGGGTTTCGAGACGCGGCCCGAGGAGGAATAGCGGCGTGCTGAGCCAGGATGCAAAGAAGCGGGCGGGCATCAAGCGGCAGATCCGGCTGCCCAACAGCGAGGCGTTCAAGATCGCCCTCCGGAGCATCAAGATCCGGTTTTGGCGCTCCATTGTCACCATGGCGGGCATCATCCTGGCCATCGCGTTCCTGTCCTACGTGATGACCGCCGGCTGGGTGGAACGGGGGGTGCAGGCCGCGGACGAGACGGCCGTTCGGGACGGGGTGCAGGCGCGGGCGACTCAGTTCTGGCTGATTGGCATCTCGCTGCTCGTGTGTGTGGTGGGCATCACGAACGCGATGCTGATGAGCGTGACTGAGCGATACCGTGAGATTGGAACGATGAAGTGCCTGGGTGCACTTGACTGGTTTGTCGTGAAGCTGTTTCTCATCGAGGCGATGCTTCAGGGGGTGGTCGGGAGCCTGGCGGGGGCGTGCATCGGATTCACCGCGGCCGTGCTGGCCGGGATGACGCAGTATGACGGCGTGCTCGGCAGTCTTCCGTGGGGGGCGGCCCTGCTGAGCCTGACGGCATCCGTGGCCGTGGGAGGCGTGCTGTCCGTGTTGGGCGCGGTGTATCCGGCCCGGCGTGCGGGCAAGATGCCCCCAGCCGATGCCATGCGAACCGAAATCTAGCGTTGACAGGCAGAGGAGAACCATGCAGATGGCGGAAGTAGCCACCGGCCTTGCCCATGAATATGCAGTGAAAACGCTCAACGTCGTCAAAGAGTATGAGATGGGGAAGCAGACGTTGCGGGCGTTGAAGGGCATCGACGTCGAGATCCGAAGCGGGGAGTACATCTCCATCATGGGCCCGTCCGGATCCGGGAAGTCTACGTTGTTCAATATGATAGGGGGCCTGGACAAGCCGACCGAGGGGAAGGTGTACATCGACGAGGTGGACATTTCCGGGCTCGATGCCTATGAGTTGGCCTGGCTGCGTTGCCGCAAAATTGGCTATATCTTCCAGACCTTCAACCTGATTCCGGTGATGACGGCCCTCGAGAACTGCACGTTGCCCATGATCTTCGCCGGAATGACCACGCAGGACGCCATGGACAAGGCGGCCGGGCTCCTGGCCCTGGTGGGCCTCGGCGACCGCATCCGCCATAAGCCGCTCGAACTCTCGGGCGGGCAGCAGCAGCGGGTGGCCTGCGCCCGCGCCCTCGCGAACGATCCGGCCATCATCCTGGCCGATGAGCCCACCGGCAACCTCGACCTCAAGACGGGCAAGGAGATCATCGAGCTGCTGCGACGGCTCAACAAGGAGAAGGGCGTCACGATCATCAGCGCGACGCACGACCTCAAGATGCTGGACGTGTCGGACCGAATCATCTGGATCCGCGACGGTATGGTGGACAAGATCGAGCGGCGCGATGAACTCGATATCGAGGTCGGTACCCTCGAAGGGGAAGAGGCATAACGGCGGCTTCAATGCCGGCCGGGGGGCGCCAGTGGACCACGAGGACTCCTCTTATCGATCCCTTGAGATCCTGATCCTGTGTGTGGCGGCCACGTTCGTCGTGTGGGGCACCTATGCCCGGCCGGTGGGCGAGCCAGCCTTGAGCCGGCTCGCCACCGTGTACAGCCTCACCGAGTACGGCTCCTTCTGCCTCGATCCACCGCCCGGGGCCCCGTCGAACCCCTTCGGGGCCACCATCGACAAGGTCATGGTTCGGGGGCGGGCCGCGGGCAACGGCGTGGTCGAGGGCGTCATGATATCCAGCAAGCCCCCCCTGATGCCCCTTGTCATGACGGCCGAATATGTCGTGCTCAACAAGCTGTTCGGCTGGGATCTTGACGACGAGGCCGACTGTGAGCCCATTGTGCGGTTGATGACCTTGAGCCTTGTCGGGGCCGCCTATCTGACGGCGCTCTGGTTGTTCTCGAAGACGCTTGGCGTGCTGGGTTGCCGCGGCCCGAGCCGGGCCGTGCTCGTGGCGTCGCTGGCATTCGGCACCCAGTTGTGGGGGTTCAGCACGCTGCTCAACAACCACGTGCCGGCCGCGTGCATGGTGGTCGCGTCCGTCTACCTCGCCCTCGGGCTCGGTGGGGGGGCGCTCGCCCCTAAGCCATGGCGCTTCCTGCTGTTCGGGCTATGTGCCGGGCTGGTGCCCACTGTTGACATGCCTGCCGGGGTGTTCCCGTTCCTGGCCGCCGTCTACCTCGTGGCCCGGTTCCCGAAGCAGATGTTGTCCTGGGGTGTGCTCGGCGCGGCCGTGCCCCTCGGGCTGCACGCGGGCGTCATGATCGCCGTCACGGGAAGCCCCTTGCCGGTGCAGGTGCGCCACGAGACCTACCTGTACGAGACGGCCTATTGGCGCCACCCGATGGGCATCGACGGCCTGAGCGAGCCGAAATCCACCTATCTGTTCCACATGACCTTCGGGCGGTGCGGCCTGTTCTCGCTGTATCCAGTCCTCCTGGCCGGGGTGGCAGGCGCCGTGCGTGCTGCGTTCAGGAGGAGCAGCCCGTGGCGCGGGGCGATCCTGGCCGGAGCGCTCGGGTTCGCGGTGCTCACGTTCTACTACGCAACAAGCACGAACAACTACGGGGGCGAATGCTATGGATTCCGCTGGTACATCGCCACGATGCCCGTGCTGTTGCTGATGGGCGCGCCACTTGTGGATAGTCTTCGCATGCGATGGCAGTGGGTGTTCCTCGGGTTCATGATCGGCATCTCATGCTACTCGGCGTGGG
>JAFGTL010000261.1 GCA_016934125.1 Candidatus Hydrogenedentota bacterium | reverse complement strand
GCGCCCGGCCGCCTTGGCGGCGTAGAGTGCGCCGTCCGCTGCCGCGATAAGCTGCTCCGCGCTCGTTCCGTGGGTGGGCCACTCGGCGAGGCCCTGGCTGATCGTCACCCCGAACGTGCCGCGGTCGCACTCGAACAGGCGCTCCCGGATCAGGCCCCGCAGCCGCTCGGCCACTTCCATGGCCTCCTGGACGTCCGCCCCATTGAAAAGCAGAATGGCCTCGTCTCCGCCGTAGAGCCCGGCCCAGTCCTTCGAGCGGAGCGCTTGGCGGATCATCGCGCCCATCTCGCGGACGACGCGGCGGCCCTGGAGATGGCCGTAGGTGTCGTTCACCCGTTTCAGCCCGTCGAGATCCGTCATGGCGAGCGTGAACGGCCCCTCCGCACCGGGGCCGGCCGACGTGTCGTGTTCGGCGCGTTCGATGGCCATCCGCAAATACTCGAGGAACGTATCGAGCGTGAGCAGCCCCGTCAACTGATCGTAGTGAATCCGCCGGTGCACCTCCTGGTGGAACCTCGTATCGAGGGGATCCTGCAGGACGAACTTGAACAGCACATCGCCGAGTTGGATCTTGTCGCCGTTCTGGAGACGCGCCGACTTCACGATTGCCGTGTTCACCTTCGTCCCGTTCAGGCTCTCGAGATCCACAATCTTGAACGCGCGGCCGCCGTTTTCGTCTTCACACACGATCTTCGCGTGTTGTCTTGACACAGACGACGAGCCGATCGGCACGGGCAACGACAGGGAACGTCCCAACACCAGTTCGGCGCTCTCGAGTTCGATCTCCCGCCCGATCTCCCATCCTGCCAGCGTGATGAGGCTCGCCCGTTCGCGGCCGCCGCACCCGGCCGTCAGCGCACGCACCTCGCTTTCGTCAACGCTCTGCGTGCCGTCCGGATCCGTCTGTTCGTCCTGAATCGCCATCGCTCTCCCCATGCCGTCTCAATCGCATCATACCAGCGGGCTTGCAGGCCCGCAACGAATTACCGTACGGTGCCCGCTTCGTCACGGCCGATCACCTAGACGACTTTGCGGGCCGCCGATTCAACCAATCCGTTCCACCATCACGCGAACAACAAGTACGCCAGCAGGCCCAGTTCGAACAGCAGGTGTGCCACGAACGGCAGGGCGACGTTGTTCCGCCTCATGGCCCAGGGCGTCAGAAACAGCGACAGCGCCACCATGCCCGCGGCTTCGAGCAGCGGTTTCTGGAGGTGGTATACACCCTCGGCGAGCGGCACCACCAGCCAGCCGAAGCGCGGCCATCGTGCCTGTAACGGCCGGAGCAGGAAATAGCGATGCATGAACTCCCAGCCCACCAGCCACGACGCCGTCCAGGCCAGGTAGTGGGCGGCCTGCTGGCGTTTCAGCGCCCAACTCGCCCGGCCCAGCCCCTGGTAGGTCGCGCCCAGGCTCGGGAACAGTCGGATTGACAAGACCGCGAGGCATGCCACCACTGCCATTCCGCACAGGATGTACAGATCCACCCGCCGCCATCGCCGCACGCCCAAGGCGCCCCAGTCCATCCGGCGCAGACATAACGTGAATGGGATCACGAGCCACAGCGTGAACTTGAAGAAATCGAATCCCCATGCCAGGCGCCAGCGGAACATGTCCCAGTCGAGCACGAATCTGCTGTCACGTGCCGCAAGGGTGTCCACGGTGAGCACCACGGTAACGTATGCCGCCACCAGGAGTACTGTCCGAAGATGAGGGCAAGTGACATGGGAGTCGGGAGGGTGATCGGATGCCGGGCTTCGGCTCTGTTTGTGTGCGCTTACACTCATCGCTGCAAGGGATTATACCGGACGGATTGGGTTTGAGGCAATTTCGCACAATTCTGATTCCGCGCACCAATTTGTCTCAAAAAAAACCTTGCATGATCTGCTGCTCACCGGTATCATAGCTACCATCATATACGTTGAGGATATGGCCCTCCGTTCGATGGGGATGAGAGGAACTAGCGGTTTGGGATGCTGGGGACGAACGCCGTTTCTGACGTGACGCGTTGGAAGGCGGCTTTTTTGTGTCTTCGGATCCCGGGCGCGTCAAAGTAAAAGGGGACTAAGCGATGGGAACAGGGACTAGACTTCGCACTGCGGCAGCCGTGTATGTAGTAGCGGTCGTGTTGGCGGCCACACTGACTGGTTGTCCAAGCACAACGCCAACTCTTGTCACGGTATTACCCCTGTTTATTCCGTCAACGCTGGCGACGCCGGTTACGTTGACTGGCACGAACTTCCAGGCCGGCGCCACCGCAACGTTTACGCGGGCCGACGGAGTGACCGTCATCGGGACGGTGGCCACGACCTACGTGAACTCGACCACGCTGACGTGCGCATCGCCGACTTTGGCGGGCCTCACGAGCAACGAGCAGGTGCGGGTGACGGTCACCTCCGGCGGAAAGGTAAGTAACCATTTCAACGTTACTTACACGCCGCCGCCCTCCGTCACCTCCGTGCTGCCGACCCAAGTCCCCGCGTCCATCTCGACGCAGGTCACTTTGACCGGCATCAACTTCTCGGCCGGTGCCGAGGTCCGGTTCCGCAGGCCCGACCTTTCTCTGATCGGCACGGGCAGTTCCGTGAGCGTCTCCCCCGGGACCATCACGTGCAACACGCCGACCGACACGATCACGGCCGACATGGCTGTGCGGGTCGAGGTTGTGAATCTCGATGACCAGGTTTCGGCCAAGGTCGTGAAGGCGTACGGCACCGTGACCTACCTCGCGCCTCCCACGATCACGGACATCAACCCCGGCGGTGCGGCCCATCCTGAGATCCCGGCCAGCACCGGGGTCGCTGCTCCGGGCGTGACGATTACGGGAACCAACTTCGAGACGGGCATGACGGTCACGTACGCGCTGCCCGGCGGGGACGTCGACGCGACCACCGTCAACATCGTCAGCGCGACGCAGATCACGTGCAATGCGCCCGCCATCCCGGGCCTGACCACGGACACCGCCATCACGGTTACCGTGACAGCGCCCGATCCGCCGGACGGCCAGTCGGCAAGCTACGTAGTCACCTACGCCGCGCCGCCCACCATCGCGGGCATCACCCCCAACGAACTGCCCGCTACCATCAGCTTCCCCTTCGCGATCACGGGCACGAATTTCAAGACGGGTGCGACCGTGATGTTCGCCCTGCCCGTGCTCGGTTCGACTTCCGCGCTCAGCATCGTGGTCGACCCGGTGTCGGGGGCTAGCATTACGGCCATGAGCCCCGTCGAGACCACCACGTTGGCCGCCCCGACGGCCGTGGTCGTCACCGTGGCCAATCCGGACGGCCAGTCCGACACGGTCTCGTGCACCTACTGGCCGCGTCCGGTTGTGACGGCGCCTCCGGGTAACCCGACACCGACGGATCAGTTGACGTCGACGATCGCCATGTCGATCGACATCGCGGGCGATCTGTTCCGAGCGGGATCGGCTGTCACGTTCCGCGACTCGACCGTCACCGGCATCCAGGACATCGATGCCACCGTGAGCGGCACCGGCGCCAATGGCGGCGGCTCGACCCTGACGTGTCTGACGCCCATCATCTCCGATCCGTCTCCGCCGAATCCGCGTGGCCCGCGGCTTCTGACGGACGACGTCGGTTCCATCATCGTCGTCGGCCCGCAAGGCCAGACGTCGGTGAACGCGCCGGCGGTGACGTATGTCGCGCCGCCGATCGTGTATCAGGGCACCATTTCGGCCGATTTCAACGGCGTGCTCACCGGTTCGCCGGCGGCCCACATCCCCGCGACGATCTCGACCGCGTTCAATGTGGGCAGCGTGGCGAACCCCGGCGCCAATTTCGACACCACCGGCACCGTGGATGTCGTGTTCTCGGCCCTCACCGGCTCCGGCGGCACGGTTGATCATGTCATCGGGACCGTCACCGTGGCGCCCACGTCGGCCGGCGCGGTGTCCGGGAATACGCCCGTCGACAACACGATTGTCGATCCGACTTACGTGCTGGTGCAGGTGCGCAACCCTGACGGCCAGATGACGGTGCCCGGCCTCGAGATCATCTACGATCCGCCGCCCGTGGTGGACAGCGTCATCAACAACGCCACCAACGCCAGCGAAGTAGGCGCGACTACGACCGCCGCGCCGCGCGCCGTGACCATCAACGGCAAGAACTTCGATTCCGTCGGCGGTGTCACCGTCGAGTTCAACCTGCCGAGCAGCGGCTGGACCACTGCCACCACCGGTGCCGTCACGGCGACCACCATCGCCTGCACCGCCCCGGCTCTGCCGAGCGCTGCGGCCTCGTTGCCGGACTCGATCACGACTGACACGCTCCTCGATGTCCGCGTGACGAACAACGACGGCCAGGCCACTGGCGGCACGCAGAATCCGCACGGCGACATCAACTACCAGCCCGAACCGAATCCCAGTGGCATCACCAGCGATGTCAGCGTTACCGGGTTCGGCTACGTCATTCCGGCCACGATCGCCACCGATTTCGCGTTGTCCGGCACGAACTTCGAGATCGATGCGACAGCCTTGACGGTGCTCGGGCAGCCGACCGTTACCTTCACCCCGACCACGCCGGCCGCGGCCAATGCCACCGGCGTCAACGTAACCTCCGATACGGCACTGGACGGCACGTCGCCCACGTTTGCGACGCTGGCCAACCACGAGCAGGCTACCGTCACCATGACGGACGCCTACTTGCAGCCGTCTATCGGCACGCCGCCCCAGATCTGGATTACAGCGCCGCCCGTCATCACCACGTTCAACGTTACCCTCATCAATCCGGGGAATCCGACGGGCGTGGTGGAAGAGGACATCTTCGGTTCGACGCAGGCGTCCGCCTTCCAGATCATCGGTGAGAACTTCATCCAAGGGGCCGACGTGTCCTTCTACCAGGTGTGCGGGCCGACCACCGAATTCGCGTCGAGCCCCGTCGCCTCGTCGGCCGTCGCCGACGGCCTGCCGGGCGGCCCGTTCACGGCCACGACCCTGGACGGCACCACGCCCACCGAGACGATCACCGTGACGCTCACCAACGCGTCCGTCATCGTCAACAACCCCGACGGCCAGTCCAGTGCCGAGCACTGCAGCATCAAGGTCGTCGCCCCGCCTGAGATCTATGCCGTCACTCAAGTGAACGGCGATCCGGCCTGGTTCGTCGCCAACGGCGAACTGCGGAGCCGCTGGGACACCGGGCCGACGAGTCTCGCGACCCCGGTTACCATGCATCTGCATGGCCTCAACCTGGACAGCGTGGCGCCCGTGAGCGGCAATGGCTCGACGTGGCTCACCTTGAGCGACGGCGCGCATGCCAAGGACGGCGTCCAGGGCGCCAGCCCGGCGGGCGATGACGAAGCGCGCATCATCGACAACACAGGCGTCGAGTTCGAGTTCATGGACGATGCCACCAGTAATCAGATGGCCGACCTCCTCGGCTTCATCGACGTGGTCAGCCTGACCGACTACACCGGCCAGACGACGTCGGCCGGCATCGACAACGCCATGATCACCGTGCTCGGCCCGATCAACGCCGGTGAAGGCGATGCAGTCGGCCTGGCTACCGGTGAGTTCACCGGCGACGCCTACGAGGACCTCGTCGTGGTTAAGTCGCGCAGCGCGGGCCATCCCTCCGGTGGGCTCCTGCAGTTGGCGGTATACAGCGGCCTCGCCACGGGCGGTTACGACCTCCTGACGCCGTGGCAAGTGGGCTATGCGCCCAGCGTCTCGACCGGCGCCGTGTGCCAGGGTTCGGCCAATGTGGTTGTCTGCGACTGGGACAACGACGGATACGACGACGTCATCGTCGGCGTTCCCGGCGCCGACATCGTCAGCGGGGCTACCGCCGCGGGTGGCGATGGCGGCCACGTATACATCTTCTACGGCGAGGCAAGCGGCCTCCTCGGGAACACGGCCGCGGCCGACATCAACGCGGCGTCCGCAATCGGCGCCGTGGGCAATGAATGCTTCGGCGCGTCGCTGGCCGTAGGCGATCACAATGGCGACGGATTCCTCGACCTCGTGGTCGGGGCGCCCGGCGAAATCAACTCCAGCCTCAACATGGGCGTGGCCTACCTTTACACCGGTAATGGCAGCCGGTTGGTGGACAACCACATCCCGAGCGGCCAGCGGGAGATCACCGGCTCGCCGAGCACTACCGACGCGCCGGACTTCTTCGGCGCCAGCGTCGCCATGGGCGATTGGGACGGCGACGGCGATGACGAGATCTTCATCGGCGCGCCCGGCTACAACGGTGGCGCGACCCTCAGCGTCACGGATTCCGGTGTCGTGGTCGCGTTCTTCGGTGACTCGAACATGGACGCCACCGTTGACTGGACGTCGGCGACGGGTGCGGCCGGCGATGCCGCGGGATACAGCGTCGTGTCAAGCGACCTCGATTCCGACTCGATCGCCGACCTCATCATCGGCTCGCCGCAGTTCGGGGTGGCCTGGACGCCAGCCGGCCTGCCCGGCACCATCGACGTTTACCTCGGTCGTACGGCGGGCACGTCTCATCCGTTCATCGCGGATGCGACGTTCTCGGCAGGCGTGGCAGAGGACACCCTCGGTATCGGCTCCGGGCTCAAGCCCATTGCCGGCACTGGCGAACTCCTGGTCGGCATGCCGCATCTCATCGCGGGTAATCTGCCCGGGCAGGCCGCGCTGCTTGAGTACAATGCGACTACTCCGGGCTTCGACACGGTGGAAGGCTATCCGAAGCCGGTTGGTGGCGGATTCAGCCTCACCGGTGAAGACTTCGGCACCTACGTCGAATACATCGAACTCGCCAGCGGCGGCCTGGAGGTCTTCGTTGCCATGCCCAATGCCGAGGGCGGCGCCAACGATGGGTTCGTCGTCTACTACCCGGCCGACGGCCCCACGTCCTACGTGTCGACGGACGGCGAGGCGGTCATCCCGGATAACGGTGCGACGTACTCGAGAATCGATGTGCCCGATTCGTTCACCGTCACCGACGTGAACGTGCGCGTCCATATTTCCCATACGTGGGATAGCGACCTCGACGTCTACCTGGCCTACACGCCGGTAGGCAGTGCCGTCCCGACTGTCACCGTCGAGCTGTTCTCGGACGTCGGCGCCGCCGGTAACGACTTCTACGGCACCACGCTGGACGACGAAGGCAGCGCGGCCATTACGGCCGGTTCGGCGCCATTCACGGGTTGCTTCACGCCCGAGAACGCGTTGTCGGCGTTCGACGGTGTCGACGCGGAAGGCACGTGGACGCTTGTTGTGGAGGATGACTCGTCTGGGGACACCGGCACGCTTCACGAGTGGAGCCTCACGTTCAACACGGCTGACAACACGCCGTAGCGGGGCGATCCGATACACCATCCACACGGGCGAGGCCGCACAGGCGGCCTCGCCCGTTCTCTGTGTGCGTGCCGAGAGGGGCACCTGCCGGGTGCGGCACGTGCCGAGTGCGGCCTCGAACGCCCGCGTGTCCACGGGTATACTGGGGCCGGCCCATCGATGCGCCCTATGCCGGGCCGGGTGAAAGGGGGGAGCGATGATGCTGGGATCGTTCATTGCACTCAGCGCCTGTGCCCTCAGCGCTGCTGAACCGCCGGAAGCCGTGTTTGTCGCACGCACGCTGTATTGCCCCGCCCACTTCGGCAACAGCTACGAGGCCATGGGCGAGCGCGAGATGCGCGCCATGATCCAGGAAGCCGCCCACTGGGGCTTCAACCGGTACTGCGACTGGTTTGACACCGTCGACTGCGCCGATCTCTTCGCCGATCCCCACTACAACCTCGGCAAGGCCCTGTGGGAACGGAAGAAGGTGAATTACCGTTCTGCGCAGTCCGCCGGCCTCGCCTGCGATCTCTGCATCACGCCCAACCACGTCTTCCTCGATCAGTGCCGGCCCGAACTGCGCGCCGAAGCCGGCGGCCGTATCTTCGGCCAACTCGTGTGCCCGTCCAAGCCCGAGGCGCGCGCCTTGATCCTCCAGAACTACGAGAATCTGTTCAGCGACCTTGCCGGCGCGGGCGTCCGGCTGTCCGCGCTCTGTGCGTGCCCCTACGATTACGGCGGCTGCGCGTGCGAGGCCTGTTCGCCGTGGATTCTCACTTTCGCGAGGCTCTGCCGCGAGATTCATGCCTGTGCGGAGCGCCACCATCCCGGCATCGAGATGCACTTCATCGGGTGGTGGTGGAGCGAGGAGGAGCACGCCCAGTTCGCCCAGTGGGCCGACGCGGAGGCGCCTGGCTGGGCGAAGAGCATCGCCCTCCACATCCCCTACGGGAACACGGACGTGTCGAACGTGCCCCTCCCGGCGGGCTGCGAGCGGCGGGCCTTCATCCACATCGGCTATGCCGACAAGGCCCAGCCGCGCGATATCTACGGCCACCTCGGCCCCGTCATCGCCCCCAACCGCCTGCCCCAGACCATCGCCGCCCTCAAGGCCCACGGCGTCAGCGGGTTCATGGCCTACTCGGAGGGGATCTACGAGGACGTGAACAAGGCCATCCTCGCCGGGCTGAGCTCGGGCCGGTTCGCCGACGTCGACGCGGTGCTCGACGCCTACGCCAGCCGCTACTTCCGCGCCGAAGGAGACGCCGTGCGTGCCTGGCGCGAGTGGCTGAAGCTCTGGGGCGCCCCGTTCGAAGTCGATGCGGTGCAGGCGGGGGCCGCCTTGGCTGCGCTCGCACGCGATCTCCCTGCCGACGACTGGCGCCTCAGGCAGTGGGCCGTCAAAGCCGAGATGCTCCGCCTCCACGCGGCCATCATGGCCGGCGAGGAGTGGACGCCCGAGCGCGTCGCTCTTGCCGAGGCGTTCTGGGCCGCCCGGGAAAGCCTCGAGCGCGATGTCTACGGCCTCGGGCCGCTCCGCCACATCCTCGACAAGCGGTTCGCGCCCTTGCCTTGGCACAAGTCCTGGGCCGAATACGAGGCGCGCCAGATCGGCGAACTGGGCGAGGACATGTAACGGCGCGGCCGTGTCAGCCGCCGAACACGTACACCGCCGTCTCACCTGGGGCGAGCGTACACGTGACGCGCTCGCCCGCGGCGGCCGGCGCCCCCGAATAGAACTCCGTGCCGGCGCCTTTGCCGGCCGGCAGCGGAATCGTCCACGTCTTCTCTTCCCGGCTGTGATTCATGACGCAGATCAGCGTCGTGGCTCCGTGCGCGGCGAGCTGCACCTCCGCGTCATCCAACCCCGGCAACGCGCGCCGTTCCCCTTGCAGGAAGACGGGCTCGTGCGCGGCGGCGAGGCGTGTCGTTTCCGCGATGGCCTGCCATGAGCGCCCGTCCAGGGGCAAGCGATCATACAGGAGTAGGCCCCCGGTGGCGTCCAGCGCGCGCCGCAGCAGCCGTGCCTTCGTAAACGGCATCGGGGGTGCGGTGTCCATGGTGTCGTGTGGATGATGAAGTGCCCCGAACACCGTGGGGATGCCCCGGGCCGCCTCGATCGTCATGGCGATCCGATCCGCCGGGCGCCCGTAGCCGCACCCGATCGCGTCGCACGCGCCCAATTGGCCCACATACCGCCAGTCCACGCCGTACTGGAGCGGATTCTGCTCGCTCTGATAGCCGCTGTAGGCACTGAATTCCGTGCCCGGTGCGATGCGCCCGATCTCGTCCTTGAGCTTGCGGAACAACACGGCCACCCGCCACGCCATGAAATCCACCCATTGGGCCTCGTAGCGCTCCTTCACGAGCGCGGGCGTCAACTCGATCTCGGCGCTCAGGCCGGCCCGTTCGCGGAACGCGGCGAGGCAGCGCTCGCAGAAACACGCATGCGGCGGGCCGAATGGCGGATACTCATAGTCGTAGTCGAGGACATCGGGGCGATCCCGTTCGAGTTTCGCCGCCAGCTTCTCAACAACCGCGGGCCACGCCTCATCAAGCAGGGCCGTCATGCACGGGTAGCCATCGTCTGGCGTCCCGTCGGCGTCGAGCCGGCGTTTGGCTGGATGATCCGCGAGATACGCCCCGATGCCCAGCGACCACGACTGGAAATTGACGCAGGCCGTGTGCCGCATGCCGTAGGCGGCCGCGTGCTCGCTTGTCCACGCATCGCCGGCCACAAGGTCGTTGATGCCGGCGGCCCGTGCCAGTTCCAGCGTGGCGATGCGTGATGCCTCATCATCCATCGCGTTGAAGAACGAGCCCCAGAGCTGCCACGTCATATGCTTGGGCTGGCGGCCGTTCAGCGGCGGCAAGGTGCGCACAGGGACAGACTGCGGGGGTTCCGTCAGCGTTCCGTCGTTGCCCTCGGCCCAGAACGCGAACCGTGTCTCGATCTCGTCCATCGACGCGGCCTGCTCGGGACACCGCACAAACACGTTGAACAGCCGCAGGATGGCATGGCCGCTCCGGACGGTTACCGGCTTGTCCGCCGCGATCCGCACCACGCGCATCCGCGCGCCATCCACGTTCTGCACGGCCATCGGCGTACACGTCCACCGGGCCTTGGCTTCTACGGTGTTGCCGTAGTATCCCGTCGCGCCGAGCACCTCGAATTCCTCGGGCACGGCCAGATACACGGCCCAATCTCGCAGACGCCGTCCCTTCAGGCCCTCGGCCATGATGTTGACGTGCTGCGCCGATCCGCGGGCAATGTACAGGGCCGGGTTCGGCGTCGGCCATACGCGCGTCTCTTCCCAGAGCAGCGTGTGCCGGAGCACTGCCGCGCCGCCCGGTTTCCCGATCACCGCGCCCAACGTTGCGTGTTCGCCGACACGCCCCGCCGTGTCCCATGCCCCATCGTCCGTGGCCGATGCCGTCGCCCCAGATGCCCCCGGCGGCGCGATCTTCCACCGGATCGGCCTGTCCGGCAGCCAGCCGGGCGGTTCAAGCGCGATGGCGGCCGTGCCCTGCTCGACATCGAGGGCGAACACGTTCATGCCTTTGCGCAACGGCACGGTGAATGCGTCGCCGTCGGTCGCAGGGCCCCGCCCGACCACCTCGTCGTTGAGGTGCAGCGCATAGGGGCCGTCGCACGCCAGGCGCACCTTGGCCGTAGCGGAGCGCACCGATCGCGCCGCTACGGGCGTCAGGCACAGCGGCCTGAGCGTCGCGGCGTCGAGCGCGCCGTACACGACGCGGAGTTCGCCCTCTTGCGGGGCATGAAACGGCAGGAGCGCCTCGGTGGGCCCGGCGGCCGCCTCAGCGAATGCATAACGGCTTGCCCAGGTTGCCCCGGCGCCGATGCGCGACATGAGGAGCACGCCGCCCGGCGTCCCGTCGGCCCTCGGCGCGATCTGCGCGGCCAGGGCGTTCGCGCCCGGACTCAACGAGGCCGGGGGATCGAGCGCGACGCCCGGCGCCGCCTCCAAGAACACGAGCGCGCCCCACGGATCAGGCTCATGGAGTCCCGCGACACACGGATTCCAGGCCGACACCTCGTTGCGTGTCTTGGCCACCCGGCCCAGGCAGGCGTGCCACGTCTCGCCGGGCCCCGGGGCCGTGCCCGAAAGCCCCGCAAACGGGACCGCCACCTCGACGGTGTAGGCCCCGTCGTCGATCTGCCCGGCGGCCCGCGCCCCGGAGTCCCACGCGAGATCTCTCGATGCCCACAGGTTCGGCGCGCTGCATCGGGCGTCCTCGATTGTGCCGAGGGCGTTCACGAAGAGATCGAAAGCGTCGCGGCCCGCGCGGGCCGGATCCAGGAGGAGCAGGCAACACGCATCCGAACTCACCCCGTGGTCGTGTTCCCGCGCCTCGGCGTGAAACTCGTGGGTGCGCTGGCTGCGGACGTCGAGGATGGGCTCTTCGCACGTGAACAGGGCGTACAGGTTCTCATCGTCGTAACAGAGGCGCACCGTCGTGGTCGCCTCGGGACGTATGCTCGATCGCACCACGCTGAAGCCGGTGCAGGCCACGGTGCCCGCCCAGCAGGCGTCATCGCCCTTGCCGTCCAGCGCCGGCGGGCTTTCACACCGCAGCACGGACACGAGCGGGAAGCCGGCAAACGCCGCGGGCGCTGCGTCAAGTGCGGCCGGCTCCAGCCTCTCATCCGTGCCGATGACCACCGCGTCCAACGCGCTGGCGCCGGCCTTGAGCCCTTCACAGGCCAGTTCGATACCGTACGCGTCGCCCACCTCGCCGGCCGTCGCTGCTGGGAACCGCTCCCAGCGCCAGGCGCCTGTCCGTTCAACGGCCAGCGCGCTCAGGGCCTGCCGGTGTCCGCCCTGTCTCGTTATCAGGCGCAGTTCCGCCTGCTCCGCATCGAGCCGGACGCGCACCGCTACGGTCACGGGACGGGCCGTGCGTGGGAAGGGCAGGCCGGCCAGCGCTACGAAGTCCTGGTGCGCGGCGACTGCGGCCCCGGATGCCGACGGCTCGCTTGTCACGCAGCCGGCTTGGGCGGCGAACTGCTCCGCCTCGAACCGGCACGCATCCACGGCGGCATCGTACACGCGCGGCGCCGCGGCCATCTCGACGCGCACGGCGTCGACTTCGAACACGGCCCCGGGTTGCGCCGTCTTGCTGATGAAGAACACGCCGAGCGAACTGTCCTGCTTGCGCAGCACCTTGTCCAGGCGGACGGGTTGCCAGTCTCCGGTGAGCGGGACGGGCTTCGGGCTGTAGAGCCAGCCATTGCCCGAGTGGAGGCAGAGCCAGATCGCGCCGCGGCCCCGCACCTGTGCAGACACTTGCGCCACGCGGCCGCCATCGAGCCCGTCGGCGGCAACCGAGAACCCTTCGAGCGGGCGCTCGCCCGGCAGCGTCGCCCGAATGAACGCGGCCCCCTCCGGGGCATCGCCTGACATGGCCTCGAGCACCGATTGCGGCGCTGCCTTGTGGTATGGGCGCGCCCGGGCCACACCCTCCTCGAAGCCTTCCGTCCAACTCTGGCCCGGCCCGGCCCACGTCGCGGCGGCCAAGCACAGGCCGACGGCGTACGCCGCACCCCGCACGGCGCGTCTCATAGGCAGTCTCCCCCCGGGCGCTACGCGCTCAATCCGTGAGCGGCTCGCCCTGGCTGATCACCGTCACGTACGCGCGGGCACTCATGCCCTCCGGCACGTCGCAGTCGAACGACACGGCGTTCTCTCCGGCTTCCAGCACCGGCTGCTCACCCTCCGGCACCATCTCGCGGATCAACTCGCCTTTGGGGCCGTACAGCTTGCAGTCGCTCATCGAGTTGAACTCGATGTACGAGCCGCTTTCCGCCTCGCCCGGTAACACGAGCGTGCGGCCGTCGATCGTCACCCGGCAATTGGCCAGTTTCGCCTTCACGAGCGGCACCGCCCGGATCGGGCTCAGGTAACACGTGACGCGCTTCTCCTTGGGCAGGTTGTTATACCACAGGTTCACGCGCTTGATCTGGCCATAGTCGACGCACTCGCGGTAGGTGGCGTACGCGCCGCCGTAGGGCCAGGCATACTCGGCGATCCGGCCCCCTTCCGGCTCGATCAGCTCAACATACCGCCAGCCGGTGAAGTCGACGACTACATAGTGATCGCCCAAGCCGCCGGAGGTCGTGTGCTCGGGACTGCGCAACTGCACATTGAGCAGTTCCCCCTGCCCATCGCCGTACACCCACATGCCGAGGGCCTGTTGCCCGGCGAGGTTGAGCGGCGGCTCGAATACGCGCCCGATCCGGCACCACGCCCCGTTGGGCGTGTCCCTGGTACTCAGCGCCGACAGGCAGCCGCTCGCGCTCCCGGCCTTCACCTGATCCGTTGACGGCGCCAGCGTCGCCTCGACGCCCGGTTGGGCCGCCCGATCCGTGAACGCGCCTTCGGTATCGGTGAAATCCTCCACCGCCACACCGTCCGCCGAATCGTACGGCGCCGCGCTCATGAGCACCTCGATACGCAGCCGGGCCGGTTGCGGGCCGAACGGGTTTGTTACCGTCCACGCGTTGCTCCATCCGTCGACGCCGTGCATCTTGTGCTTGGCGTACTGGATCGGCCGGAACTGCCAGTCGCCGTCCGGCCCCTGCTCCAGCGTGAATTCCTTGCCCGGCTCGCGCAGTTTTGCCTTGATCGACTCCGGGAAATGGCCGGCGTGCCGCAGCGTTTCGTATTGCTGGAAGATGGGGGCCAGCCGCTGATAGGCGGGCACATCGCCGATGTTTCCGGGGTTGACGCCCATCAGCGCGAAGCCCATGTCGTTGGCCAGGCATTTGCACATGAGGTACTCGATATCGTCGGGGTACGTGGGTTCGATCTGCGTCACCTGGGGGCCTTCGCTCCACGTTTTCACGGCCCACCAGCCCAGGTTCATGGGCAGGAACATCTCCCGCGAGCGGTTCGCCGCCACGTGCAGATCGATGAAGCGCTTGTGCCACCGGCTCGGGTGGTCCCACGCGCCCATGCGCGCGCGCACGTACCACAGGTGATGATGAAACGTGCTCATCTCGAACAGGGCGGGCCGTTCGAGCCGGTTCGCGATCTCGAACACGAACTTCGAGCCGTAATGCCAACTGTTCTCCCGGCCGCCCAGGATATCCTCGCCATCGAGGGCATCCAGGTAGATCATGTCGAACCCGCACTCGTTGAACGTGTCCGCCGTGTTGGCCGCCACCTCGGCGAGCAACGTCGAGTCCGCGTCGGGTGTGAACAGGCCGAAGCACTCCTTGAGGTGATACACCTTCTCGCCGGCCGCATGCGCGGCCACCTTCGTGCCGCAGGCGCCTCGCGTGCATTTCGTGAAGGCGTAGGGCGCCTCCTTCTGGATGTCGCCGTACGTGATCAGCTCATCGCCGATCTGGAGCGTCACGCTGTTCCGCACGAAGAACCCGGTGGTGGTCGACATGGCTTCCGTCGACTCGACAACGGGCACGACGTCGCTCTCCGCGGTCATGGCCTCGGCGAGCGTGAAGGATGCGTCCTTACCCAGCCGTGGATCCGGAACCGGCGTGACATACGGCGTGTCCTTCGCGATGAAGAACGCGTACGTGTGCAGCCCGGCCGCGATGCCGCCGGCGTGCAGCTTGTCGATGACCGCTTTCACGCTCGCCCGGCCCCGGGGAAACAAGTCCGGATGGGGCCGGCAATCGCCGAACCGCAACGAACGGCCTGTGTGGAAATCGATCTGGTTCAGCCCGAGGCTCTTTACGAATGGCACCCAGTCGTCCACGGTTTCCTCGGTGATCTGGCCGAAATCGAACAGATAGGAGCCCCGGCCGGCGTCTGCGTCGAGCGCCCACGGCCCGCCGATGTCGGAGTGGGGGAGATCGGGCGCCGCGGCCACCACCTCTTTCAGTACGGGGCGCAGTTCCTGCTGCGGGCACCCGATGAGGGCCACCTTGGCGCCTTCGAAGCCGAACCGCCGGTAACAGGTAGCGCCGAGTTGCCGGTTCGGGCCCGGGATCTCGCTCACGTCCGTCTTCAGGTTGAGTGCAAGGGCGCAACACGCGAATGGCTCATCGGCCGTGCCCTGCAATGTGGTGCGCACCGTGCCGAACGCCAGCGCATCGGCCTCGCCCTCTACCGACACCACCTCGAACGTGAGGTAATGGGGTGCAACGTGGGCGGTGAGCACGGCCGTCACGCCCGATTCGTCGAACGTCAGGCTGAGTCGCTCACCGTCACGGGCCACGGCCGTGGCCGGATGTGTCTGGCCTGCTTTCTGGATGTGGGCGAAGGCCGGCATGGCCGCCGGATCGCAGTAGTTCGTGCCCGATGCGTGATCGATGAACTCGCGATTCCGCCCATCCGGCCCGATGGCGTAGCGCACGTACTCATTCTCGAAGAGAAGCGCGTCGGCCGGCGGTTCGGCGGCCTCGGGCGCGGGTGCCGCGGCAGCCGTCAAGCAGAGGCCTACGGCAAAGCATGCCAACAACAGCGGCGCAACGGTTGCCAACCCATTCATGGCGGAGTCCTTTCGTCAATGGTGCCTCGGTGCAGAAACACGGGCTATTTCACGATGAGTATCGAGGCCTATCGATTGAATGTCAACACGGCCGAGTGCGGGGATACCCTCCGCGGCAGCGGCTGCGCACACCGTCCGAGATGAAGCCGCCCGAGTTCCGGGAGTTGCGCGTCGCGTGTTGCTGCGGCTTGCCTGAAGCCCGCGTGGCGGGATATAACGGGGCGTTACCCAGAGTTCAATACATCAGAATCAGCAGATGAGGTAAGAGTCATGAATCGCTTCTTTCGACAAGGCCGGCCATCGCAGCGCCACGGGCGTACCGTATACTGCCGGGTGGCTGCCGCGTGCCTCCTGGCGGCATTGGCCGGCGCGCAGACGTGGGCCCAACAGCCCAAGCCCGTGCTTGATGTGCAGTTCGATGGCGCCGTGGCCGCCCAGGACGCCGCAGGACGGGCCGTCGCGCCGCTTGTCGCGGAGGGCCTTGTCTTTGCCCCGGCCGACATGGCCGGGGCGATGCGGGCCGATGCGGGCCGGTTGGCCTTCCCCGCGTCCATCGTTCCCGACGATGCGGGCTCGCTCGAACTCTGGGTGTCGCCCCTCGAGGCGGCTACAGGTGAGGGCTGGCACATCTTCACCGGCGATCCGGATCAGTGGGGGGCCGTCGGCTGCCCGCGTTTGTGGATTTGGAACGGCCAGCCCCGGTTCGATGTCGATGGCGGCGATCGCTACATCTGTTCCGGCATGCCCGATTGGCTCACGTGGAAGCCGGGCACCTGGCACCAGTTCGTCGGCACCTGGGATCGGAGCGGCGATGTCCAACTCTACCTGGACGGCCGGCTGCTGGCCGAGCGGAACACCGCCCCATGGGAGCCGGAAGCCCGCCAATCGTTTCTGATCGGTGCCGGCCACGCCTACGAGGGCGATTCGCTGCTGCGTGGCAACGTCCTCATCGATTCCGTGCGCGTGTATGATCGAGTGCTTCCGGAACACGTGATCCGCGCCCATGCCCGTGAACGGGGGCTGTGTCCTCCCCTGGAGACGTTGGTGCGGCCCCATCCCAATTGGCGGAACGCCCTGACGCCCAAGGGCGCGCCCGGCCCGGAACTCACACTCGCCACCACCGGGAATACGGACTACGCGATTCTGCTTCCGGAAAAGCCCACCACCCAGGAGGAAAAGGCCGCGGCCGACCTCGTGCTGTGGCTCGATGCCATGACTCACGTCGCGTTCCCCGTCCTGTGCGAAGGTGGGGGAGAGAGCCCTGCCAAGGCCATCAGCGTGGGCCGGACGGCCCGGTTGACCGCGGCCGGTCTGCCCGAAGCCGCCGCCGACCTTGGTGGAGAGGGCTACGGCATCGCCG